>NZ_DF978423.1:169790-205197 GCF_002897135.1 Nostoc cycadae WK-1
TTTTTTTATCAGGTGCAAGATGTGAGATAACTTAGTTGTTTTTGCAAAAATATCAGCCCGATGTTCAAAATTATCACTGATTATCAAACCTACCCAAGACTTACCAGGAAAGGATTTAAGAACATATCTAAAACTTACACTAACAGAAATCTCATTGTTTTGGGTTGAGGAGATACAAAGTCTTGGATCATTTTTTGTAAGTTCTGTAAACTCCAGTAAATAACTTATTACATCTAAATATTGTTCTGCCCATTCCTTGCTTGGAGTGTGTTTAATCGCTTGAACCAATGAGCCATGAAAAAAATCATTTTGTGACATAATAATTGGAGTCTCCTAAACTTCGACCCTTTACAGATAGCCTGTTTATTATGCCCAACTGGTTCACTACGAATTAACTTTTAGCCAGCCAAAAATTTCACCTACTGTTAACTGTAAACCTTGGCAGAAATCTGGCACTGGCAGAACAGTATCAATTACTTCAAATGCTAAAGGTTGTTTTCCCGCAGGATAAGCAGCAATAAATCGCTCATCAGGGTCAATTAACCAACCCATTTGAGTGCCGTGATTGAGAGCGTGTAAGATTTTCTTTGTAACTTTTGTATGGCTTTGTTCTGGGGAAAGAATTTCGATAATCCAGTCTGGTGCGATGGTAAATGTATTAGCAATATCACCATTTTCATCAATAGGAAGTCTTGTCCAAGAAAATACAGCGACATCGGGAACTATAGAAATTCCGCCAAATGTACAGCGTAATTCTGGAAAAGCCCAACCCATTTTTTTGACTTTTACAACAGCATTAATTTTGGGACATATTTCTCCTTGAATAGTGCTATGTTTTCCTTGCTGCATGGGTTTTTGAATTACTTGACCGTCGATGTATTCTGAGCTTGGGTGAGTTTCTGGTAGTGCAATAAACTCTTCTAATGTCAATGTTTTCTTTGATGTTTGTACCATAGAGACTCAACTTAAAATGATAATCAATCTCAGGTTGATTTGGCGTTGATTTTTGCCAATAACTGAGCAACTTTTTGGGCTTTTTCTGGTTGACGTTTTTGAAATAATGCTTGGGCTGTTTGCAGATTAGTTTTAGCTGCTTCTGGTTGATTTTGTTGAATTAAAACATTGGCTAGGCGCAAATAAGCTTCGGGGTTTTTGGGACTGCGACGAATGACTTCTTGGAATAATTCTGTGGCTTCGGCAATTTTATCTTGTTGATATAAAACATCACCTAAAAATAGGCGCACTACGTCATTAGTAGAATTGATAGCAATAACTTTACGAAATTCTGCTTCTGCACCTACATAGTCTTTTTGCTGATAAAGATTAATGCCTTTTTGAAAATAGTTGGAGGTGATTAAGGTTTTCCAGGCAAAATAAATCAGCAAGAAAATACTAGCAATTACTACCAAGGTGGCAAGAATATCATTTACTGGAAGAGTGTCTAGCATGATTTTAAGCCAACAAACAGGCGATGGGGAATATTAAATATTCTAAGAAAAAGAGTTTCCAAATGAATTGATAGAAACGCGCGATCGCTTGTTTATCTTGTAAGTCTACGTTTAAACTGCGAAACCACATCACACACAGCAATATTAAATGGGTAATCACCAAAAATGCTGAGTTCACTGACTGGAGATGCAGTACCCCCGCCAACATCATACCTAAATAGCAGAGGGTGAGTACCCAAAGCGCCAAGTTAAATACAGAATGAGTTCCCAGTTGAATTGTAAAAGTAGAGATGTTGTACAAGCGATCGCCTTCTATATCAGGGATATCTTTAAAAATTGCGATCGCAAAGGTAAACACTAAGATAAATATCGTCAGTATCCACACCGCTGGCGGAATTAATTCTTTACTTTGCAACACCCAATTAAAATGCAAAAATAAGCCCAAATTGACAATTGTCCCCCGGACAGAAAAAATGCACAATGCTGCCCAAAATGGAAACTGTTTTAAGCGAATTGGTGGTAAAGAATAAGCCGTACCAATTACCAAGCTTAAAGCTACCATTCCCAACAAAAATGGACCATTTAACCAGGCAACCACTAGTGCTAAAATCCCCGTAGTTATGACAATGAATTGCCCTAATCGTCGAGAAAACTCCCCAGATGCTAGTGGTAAATGTGGTTTGTTAATCTTATCTATTTCCACATCTTCTAGCTGATTTAACCCAACAATGTAAACATTGCCACATAAGCAAGCAATCCATGCACCTAAAACTGGCAATAGAGAGTTGGAAATGGGAAATAGAGAATCAACTCGATGGCTAATGGCAAGGGCAATAAAATATAAACCCAATACACTGAGACTTGTGCCAATAATTGTGTGCGGACGCGAAAACTTCCAAAAGGCATATAACCAATTGAATGGCAAAGGTTTGCGTGCTAAAGGGGGGGTTTGAGAACTCTGACTCATGAGTAGCTTAAATTCAGTATTCCGGCTTACTGTTAATCATTGTTACAGAATTGGCTCATTAACAACAGCCAAAGGTTGAGATGCAATTGTCTTGGTGGACATCTTGAGGGAAGATAAATGTACGCTATTAAAATTCATCACAGTCATTTTCTAATAAAATACTAATCTGTGTATTATTACTGTGGTCGATGGAAATTAGGGGTAGTAGTGATTCACTGGTTGGTTATTTATAGTTGTAAAGAATACACCATCGTATCAGTAAATTTTGGTAATCAATCCAGCAATGCCAGTTAAGGTAAAGACTTGGTAAACTAGCTTTTAGACACAATGTATATTAGACACTAATAGATACTGGTTACGTCATCCATAATTGACGGGATGAATTTTGTTTGAGTTTCTCCGGTGCAGAAAATTCGATGTGCAGCATTGAATGAACAACTACCAATTAACCATTCCTCTAGTAAACGTGAATACTTCAAGGCTATATGGCTAATCAATTCCATCACAAAAACAGGCGATGGCGTGTGTGGGTAGGTGAAAAATCATTCAACCCGATGAAACTCTTGACTTTGAAAGGTTGGCGGCGCAGTTTGCAGCGACTGGTGCCAATTTTGATGTTAGTTTCTTTCATGGCAGTATTGTTAGTTGATGGGCTAAAACCTGCGATCGCTCAACTACCACGCCAAGAAATCCGCGGTGTGTGGATGACCAATAATGATTTTAATGTTCTGCGCGATCGCACCAAAGTGCAGGAAGCAGTTAAACACCTACAACGCCTTAATTTCAACACTATCTATCCCGTGGTGTGGAACTCTGGTTATGCTATGTATCCCAGCGCCACCGCCCAACGCGCAGGTATTCAACCTTTTATCACCCGTGGTTCAGATGGACAAGATATCCTCGCAGACCTAATTAACCAAGCCCATCGTCAAGGGCTATTAGTCATACCTTGGTTTGAGTTTGGGTTCATGGCTCCGCCAACATCCGAGTTAGCCTTAAATCATCCAGAGTGGTTGACCAAAAAGCGCAATGGTAGTGAAACTTCCATGAGTGCTGCGGGTGAAGTTGTCTGGCTAAATCCTTTCCATCCCCAAGTCCAACAATTCATTAGCAACTTGGTGCTAGAAGTTGTTACTCAATATGATGCTGATGGGATTCAGTTTGATGATCACATGAGTTTGCCCCATGAATTTGGTTATGACAAATACACCATCGCTTTATATACTCAAGAAACCAAAAACAATCCCCCTGCAAACCCTAATGACCCAGCTTGGGTAAAGTGGCGGGCAGATAAAATTACCGCTTTCATGGTACAACTCAACCAAGCAGTGAAAGCCAGAAAACCCAATGCTATTTTCTCGGTTTCTCCAAATTATTATGACTTTGCTTACAAGTTTCACCTGCAAGATTGGCTGGCCTGGATCAGGCAAAATATTGTGGACGAACTAGTTGTGCAAGTTTATCGTCCTGATTTGCAAAGTTTTATCGCCAATATCGGCCGCAGCGAAATTCAAGAAGCACAACAAAAAATTCCTACAGGAATTGGGATTATGACAGGGTTGCGGAATAATCCCGTCCCCATGCAACAAATTAAATCCCAAGTCCGCGCAGCCCAAGAACGAGGTTTAGGTGTAGCCTTTTTCTATTACGAAAGCTTGTGGGATGTGGCTCCTGAAACAGTAGCTGAACGCCAAGATGGATTTAAGCGACTGTTTCCTTATCCTGTGGTTCGCGCCAAAATATAAGAAATTTAAAATCTGCTGTAAGTTAAGAAAAATAAGTGCGATCGCTTGATTTGCTGAACTGGTACAATCGAGCGATCGCACTTTACTATTGATGATTTGTTAATTCATAGTAGGGGACAGGTGACAGAGTTAAAAGTCTTTGATTATCTAATCTTTATCGCTTACCGATTTCCTAACTACCTTGGCTACAGCTATAAAACATACTCTCGATTTCCGTATTCCTCACAACTTCCTCAAATTTTAGCTGTATAAAAAGTTTGACAGGAGATGTTACCAACTCACGGATATTAACCACATCTTGATTACAGTTTGATTCACCCTATCAATAGTAAATAGAGACAGCTATGATTCGCCTACTTGTTGGTATTTTGGTATTTGTGATCAATACTATTTATCGCGATCGCCCTTATCCTCGCTTTTATGTTTTAGAAACCGTCGCGCGTGTACCTTACTTTTCTTACCTCTCGGTTTTGCATCTCTACGAAACTTTGGGATTATGGCGCAAAATTGATTGGCTCAAGGTTCATTTTGCCGAATCATGGAATGAATTACATCACCTCTTAATTATGGAATCATTGGGTGGAGATGCTTTTTGGGGCGATCAACTGTTAGCAAAAACTACAGCATTAATCTACTACTGGATTATTGTTGTGTTGTATTTTATTACGCCGCGTTCTGCTTATCATTTCATGGAATTGGTAGAACAACACGCATACATCAGCTATCACAAATTCTTGACAGCAAACGAAGCTGAATTGAAATTACAACCTGCGCCTGTAGTAGCGATCGGTTATTATCGTGATGGCGACTTATATATGTTTGATGCGTTTCAAACTTCTCATCACCTCAGTGAACGCCGCCCTAAAATTGAAAATCTTTATGATGTGTTTGTGGCAATTCGAGACGATGAAATGGAACACGTCAAGACGATGCAGGCTTGCCAAAACACTAATACTCAATTTTCATTTAATAGTTCTCATACCTGGGAAATTCAACCTGTGGATTTAACTAATTCTGAGGTTAATTTTTCGAGTAACATACCTGAAAAAGCAGAAAATTGATCCACCAAACTATAATTAGGGCAATGTTACAAGAATCAATATTAAATTTGGGCAAGGGTAATAATCATGCCTAAATAAATGATGTACTTTTCGCTAATTTCTCCAATTGCCGATTTTATTGACTGCAAAATTGCCGTCAATAGTCTATCTCCCAACTATTACTATCAAGGCTATTGTCCGCAAACGGGGGAACTTTTAAACTTACCCCGTACTGCTTTGATAGAAGAAATTGCCCGTGGTTTAATGAAATACCTGGCTACGGATGAGCGTTTTGCCAGCGAGGGTAAAATGTATGGCGTTTTATTAGTTGAATTACCAAATGGTGAACAACAAGTCATCAAAGCATTCTCAGGATTATTAAATGCTCAAAGTGTTGTTGATGGCTGGGTTCCGCCAATTCCCGGACGCGACGCAGTGGCTTTAACAGAAGCCGAAACTTTAGCAAAATTAGACGCTATTAAACAAGAAATTATTACTTTACAACAATTACCAGAACGCCAGCATTATGAAATATTATCTGGAGAATTTGAGCAGAAATTACAAGTAATAAGCGATCGCCATCGTGATTGCAGACATCAACGCCAAGCAAAACGCCAGCAGCTTTGCGAAACACTCACAGGCGAAGTTCTCACTTTAGCATTGTCAGAACTTGACGCAGCCAGTCGTCGAGATGGAATTGAACGACGACAACTTAAACGTCAGCGAGATGCAGTTTTGCAACCCCTTCAGCAATTAATTGCAGCCGCAGACGCAAGGATAAGAGAATTAAAACAACAGCGTAAAGCATTATCTCGCCAACTCCAAGCCCAGATGCACGCGGCTTACTCTTTAATGAATTTTTTTGGGCAGTCTTTAACTCTACAACAATTACTGCCGGACGGTTTACCCACGGGTACAGGAGACTGTTGCGCCCCAAAACTATTACATTACGCCGCTACCCATCACCTCAGACCCCTAGCAATGGCTGAATTTTGGTGGGGTCAATCTTCAGGAGATAAAATTCAAGGTGAATTTTATGAAGCTTGTGCAGAACGTTGTCAGCCGTTGATGGGGTTTTTGCTGTCGGGTATTAGACCTAACCCCCCAGCCCCCTTCCCTACTAGGGAAGGGGGAGTTGTCAGCCCCTCTCCTACGAAGGGAGAAGTCATTTATCAAGACGAATGGCTGATTGCTGTGAATAAACCTGCGGGACTGTTATCTGTTCCCGGCCGTTATCAAGACACCCAAGATAGTGTGCTGAGTCGTTTACGGAATTTATTAACTGATGGGATGAACCTTATACCTGTGCATCGCTTGGATCAAGAGACTTCTGGTATTTTGTTGATAGCACGCGATCGCAATACTCACTATCATCTCAGTCAACAATTCCAGCAGCGACAGGTACAGAAAGTCTATGACGCAATCCTCGCAGGTGCAGTTAACAAAAATCAAGGTGTAATTGAATTACCACTTTGGGGAAATCCGCAAAATCGTCCTTATCAACAAGTCAATTGGCAATATGGTAAACCCAGCGTGACTCAGTTTCAGGTAATCGCCAAGGAAGACGAATACACCCGTGTCGAATTTATTCCTCTCACCGGACGCACCCATCAGTTGCGGGTTCATGCAGCGGTAGGATTAGGCGTGGTCATATTAGGCGATCGCCTTTATGGATGTACTGCTGAGTCTAGTCGTCTACATCTCCACGCCAGGGAACTAACTTTTTACCATCCCCAATTAGGAAAAACTATTCGTTTACAAACAAAAACGCCTTTTTAAGTGAGTATTATTTGTCATCTATCATTAGTCGTTTGTTATTAATCATTTTTCATTGGTAAGGTAATTACGAATTACCAATTGCGAGTGATATGAGATACAAACTCTTGGGCAAAAGTGGGTTGAGAGTTTCTGAACTCTGCTTGGGAACAATGACATTTGGTGAAGATTGGGGTTGGGGTGCTTCTGCTGACGAAAGTCGCAAAATCTTTGATACTTTCACAGAAGCAGGCGGGAATTTTATTGACACCGCTAATGGTTACACTGATGGTAGTAGTGAAAAAATTGTCGGTGAATTAATTGCCAAAGACCGAGAACGCTTTGTAGTTGCAACTAAATATTCATTTCCATTGCGAATGGGCGAAAAAACAGGTAATCCTAATGGTAGTGGCAACCATCGCAAGAATTTGGTGCAATCTTTAGAAGGTAGCCTCAAACGTCTGAATACAGACTATATTGATTTGTTTTGGTTACATGCTTGGGACTTCACAACTCCGATTGAGGAGGTTATGCGATCGCTTGATGATGTAGTCCGTCAAGGTAAAGTCCTTTACATTGGTATTTCTGATGCCCCTGCTTGGATTGTGGCACAAGCTAATACTATCGCTCAATATCAAGGCTGGACAAAGTTTATTGCTTTGCAAATAGAGTATAACTTGATTCAACGGACACCAGAAAGAGATTTGCTCCCAATGGCCAAAGCCTTTGATTTAGCTATCACACCGTGGTCGCCGTTAGCTGGTGGGGTACTAACAGGTAAGTATAATCAGCCTGTGCAACCAGGAGGAGAACAAGGCAGACTGGCAAACACAGGTATGGGAACAGTATCAGAACGCAGTTTAGCGATCGCTGAGGTAGTGAGTCAAGTTGCGAGTGAAGTCGGTCGTTCACCTTCCCAAGTTGCATTAGCTTGGTTACGCGCCCAAAGTGGTGTAGTTATCCCCATCGTTGGCGCACGCAAACTCAGTCAATTTCAAGATAACTTGGCTTGTTTAGATCTCGGCTTATCACCAGAACATCTCCAACGTCTGAATGAAGTCAGTCAAATTGAACTTGGTTTTCCTCATGACTTTTTGCAGAATGATATGATCCGCGATCGCCTGTTTGGTGGTACATTCTCTGCGATCGACAATCATCACCTGTGAATCACCAAAAAACTGCTGAGTTAGGCATAAATACGCCTCTCAATACTACTGAGTCAGCATTATCAAGAATAATCAAGACAATAATTCATTTATGGCGAAAAACCATCTGTCTTCAGGAAGTTTTGTAAACTCAGCGACTTTTGTAGACTCATTGTGTCGATCAAAAAAAACGTGGAACCATGAGCGACAATAAGCAGACATCCCGCCTTTACCCTACTCGGATTGATATTCCAGCCGAAGCCCGTTCTCAAATCGTAGCCATTCTCAATCAAACATTAGCAGCTACTTTAGATTTGAAAACCCAGGCGAAGCAAGCCCACTGGAACGTTAAAGGTACTGACTTTTATCAGTTGCATGAATTGTTTGATGAGATTGCTGGCGAATTAGAAGAATACGTTGATATGGTTGCTGAACGTGTCACTGCTTTAGGTGGCTACGCTTTCGGAACCGCTAGACTCGCTGCTAGTAACTCCATATTGCCAGAATATCCCCTTGATATCTTAGATGGCAAAAACCATGTAACAGCATTAGCAGACCGTTTTGCAGCTTATGGTAAACATATCCGAGAAGCGATCGCTAAAACCAACGACTTAGGTGATGCTGATACTGCTGACCTCTACACCGAAATTTCTCGCACCATTGACAAACGACTTTGGTTCTTAGAAGCTCATCTACAAGTAGCTGAAATCAAAGCTGAGAATGGCTCAGTTGCTGCTAAAACACCCGCTACTGTGAGATAAATACTTTTCCCATCTCCCATAGCAGTTATAAATGGTTTGTGAACAACAAGATACCCGACTTCTCAAAGAAGTCGGGTATCTAAGCTTTAGACTTTAGTATCTTTTTAGTAAGTACGCCACTTTTTAGTGCGTACTTTTCATTTTATAGGTAGATATTCTAATATTTAAATAAGTCGCAAGCAAGCTAGATAAATAAAAGTTCGTTCTTTAGTTAGTGTTTGATTGACAATTAAAATCTAGCGCATCAACTTGATAATTATGTAATTTATGCCCTGCGATCGCTATCATATTGCTGCACAAAAAAATATTAGTTATTAACATTCCCAAAACCAAATTAACTGAGGTGAATTTATGTCTCAAAATACAATTAACTATCTAATTCATGATAGAAATAATCGCGGTCGTAGCCAAATTGGTTGGCTCGATAGCTACCATACATTTTCCTTCAGTCATTTTTACGATCCCAATCGGATGGGGTTCCGTTCTTTAAGAGTGATTAACGACGATCGCGTCGCGCCTGGTGCGGGTTTTCCTACCCACGGCCACCGAGATATGGAAATTCTCACTTATGTGCTATCTGGTGCAGTCGAGCATAAAGATAGTTTAGGTACAGGTTCAGTCATTCGTCCTGGTGATGCTCAAATTATGAGTGCGGGTACAGGTATCATGCACAGTGAGTTTAACCCCTCACCCACTGAACCACTACACCTACTGCAAATCTGGATTTTACCTGATGAACAAGGCTTGGCTCCCAGATATGAACAAAAAACATTTCCCCTAGAAGAAAAGCAAGGCAAATTACGCTTAATCGCTGCTAAAGATGGCCGTGATGGTGCGGTAACAATTCATCAAGATGTAGATTTATACGTTTCTGTTTTGGAAAGTGGTGATGTTGTGAATTATCACCTCAAACGCGATCGCTATGCTTGGTTACAAATAGCTCAAGGTGTAGCAACATTGAACGGTGAAGAACTGAGAGCCGGTGATGGCGTACAAATAAGCGGAGCAGAACAACTGGAAATTAGCAGCGATGTTGGTGCGGAAATTCTCCTGTTTGATTTAGGTTAATAGAACTTACGCACAAAGTTTATCTGTTAAGAATGGGTTTGAGGGTATAAGAGTTTTGAACACCCATACCCTTAAACCCCTATCTTTACTTGAAAGACTACAAGGGATTAGCCTCTGTCACCACTTCAGGTAGGGGAATAAACTCTGTTTCATCTAGCACATTAGCAAAGCGCTTGTCGCGCCACTCGGCTTTTGCTTGTTCTATGCGCTCTGGTCGGCTAGAGACAAAATTCCACCATTTATAACGTTGACCCAAAGGCTCACCACCAATCACAATACATCGAGCCGCGGCAGTAGCAGAAACATTGACTTGAGAACCTGGCTCTAGAATTACCAGGCGATAAGGTTCTATTCGTTCATCATTAATACTCAATCCCTCGGTAACACTGTATACTGCCCTTTCAGAATAACCATCGGGAACAGTAAAGTGAGCATTGGCAGATAGGATTACATCTAAATAGAGGATAGGAGAAAAAACCTTCACAGGCGAGATATGACCGAATGCTTCTCCAGCAATGAGTTTGATGACAGCACCATTTTCTTCCCACGTAGGAATAATGTCAGCAGTATAGTGTATGAACCAAGGATCAATTTCTTCGTACTCAACAGGTAAAGCAATCCAGGTTTGAATCCCATGAATACTAACTTCATTGTGACGATCAAAGTCAGGCGATCGCTCTGAATGAGCAATTCCTTTTCCCGCCGTCATCCAATTCACTGCACCCGGTTGAATTTCTTGCACAGTACCTAAACTATCACGGTGCATGATTGCACCATCAAATAAGTAAGTTAGGGTTGCGAGATTAATATGAGGATGTGGTCTTACATCAATACCTTTGTTAGCAGGTAAAACAGAAGGGCCAAGATGATCAAAAAAAATAAACGGCCCGACCATTTGGCGTTGAGGATATGGCAAACTACGGCGGGCGATAAACCCACCCAAATCTTTAACTTCAGGTTCAATCAGTTGAAGTATCGCCATAGGTAATGGGGGGTAATTGGTAAATGCTGCAATTATTATAAGTAGATTTGCTTGGCAAAAAGCTACCCTTTATCTAGCAACTTAGGTTAATCAAAAGAGCAGAAGCGTTGTTCAGACTAGGAATTGCAGGTAAGGTTAAACAAAATATTTCCGCTAGATTCGTCATGGAAAAATTGCGATCGCACTTATATCTGCGATTAAGCAACCAAATTGATGCTGTATAGCGATTATTTTTCAGTATATTTACAGACTGCTATTGTTGCCGTTTTCAGGCATAACTTACCCTCTGTGTTACTTCCTCAGCAATTGTACTAGATTAACAATCGTCTTTTAAAAATCAAAAAAATAATCTGGTAATTATACTATGTTTTTCTCAGTATATAGTTGTAATTTTATAGGGGTAACAGATGGATGAAAGGAAATTGAATTTATGGACTTCTCCAATAAACCTCAAGTCAATAACAGTTTATTAAACCAGCTACGGAATCAGCTTGATGTTTTAGAAATACGGGACGATAAACTTGCCAGATTATTATGTAAAATCATTCCATCTCATTGCCCCTTTGAGAGAAATATATCAATTTTAGGACGGACACTTTTTCGCATTCCACCTTTGTGCAAGTTAAATCCTCTTTATGAACAAGTAGTTGGTCTGCGCTTTAAGTGTTTGATATATCTAGCCGATGAATGTGGTGAAGATGTGACAAAATACTGTTAGATCAAGAAGGCGATGAAACCGATGGCAATTATTCCCTCTGCACAATCAACAAAAGAGGATTTAAATCAACCTTAATTTTGCTAAAAAAATGTCAGATGTCAAGTAGGGGATTGTATAAGTTTGCAGTGAAATGATGAATTGGAATCAATATGATTATTTATTAGTCCTCGATTTAGAAGCAACTTGTTGTGATCAAGGGACTATCAAACGGCATGAGATGGAAATCATCGAAATTGGAGCCGTTATGGTTGAGGCACAACATTTAACAATCATTGATGAGTTTCAAACTTTTATCAAGCCGATTCGCTATCCAATACTCACAGATTTCTGCAAATCATTGACATCGATTACGCAGACACAAGTTGATCAGGCTCCTGGATATTCCGAAGCGATCGCAATACTGCAAAAATGGTTGTCTCATTATCCCAATGCTGTATTCGGTTCCTGGGGAGACTATGATCGTAACCAGTTTAAACAAGACAGCAAGTTTCACAATCTTCCCTTTCCCATTGCCTATCCTCATATAAATCTCAAACAGCAGTTTAGTGAAAGTCAAAGCTTATCTAAGCGATACGGTATGGCAGAAGCGTTGCAACTCGTAAATATAGAACTACAAGGAACACATCATCGTGGCATTGATGATGCGAGAAATATTGCTAAACTTTTGCCTTGGATTTTGAATAGACAAAAGTTGTAGTCACTTTACCGTTTTGATGATGGGTTGTCCTCAATGAAGAGTGCTAAGTGCTGAAAAGAATAAAAATGTATCTTTAGATAGATGCTGATTTTTATTTAGCAGATAGCCTAATTTAAAAAAACTGAGCAGTTATCAAAAACAGCTTGTATGCAGCGTAACAGGCTGTTTTTTGGCTTTGTTTAATTAATTTTTAAGCAAATATATTTCCTCATTAAACTGAATGACTCCATCATCAATAATTAATGATTTGGTTAAGAAAAAAGTAGTTTTTATGTGCGCTCTGTCAGCTAATACTTAGGTAGCTTAATACCAAAATCCTATTACTCACCAAGTGAAGCATATAATTAGAATAGTAAATTTAAATTTTTAATTAAGAATAATATTTACTCAATCAATACAGTTTAGTTAAGTGTCATTAAAGTTATCAGGAACTATATTTTTTGATTAAATATTTGGCTAATGCTCGTAAAGCAGTAGTTATAAAAATTTTTGGTTTTATATTTGGTATTTTAGGTCAAAAACCCTTATTTTTAGATAGGTACAGCTATTTACAATCATATTATTTATCCTGATTTATATTGGATATTACTATCAGCATTATATTGATTAATCAATTATTGCTGACGTTATTGATCATGCCTCATACGTGCTACTTATTACCTGAATTTTAGAGGCTAACTTGTTAGTATTACCCTCCTCAACTAAAGTTATCTCCCAATAAAAATTTATCCAAAATTCATATACTAAATAGTATTTGTACTCATAATTTTTGAGTACGGAAATGGGCTATGAATTCAGCTTTACCAAAAATATAGAGGTAATTCTATAAGCTAAGTAGAGAGATTTGGAAGACTTACAAACTTAAATCACTGCATTTTTATTGAAATTAAGGTAACAAATTCCCAAAATCTTTCTGCCGGAAAAATTCTGGTAACTAATGTGCCATCTATCTACTCTAAGGCCAGCATCTATGAAGCTAAATCACAACCTTTATCTGTACTCATCTCTAGCTAAATTGAGCTTGCTCAAGAAAAGTTATACAGCCAAAATCATGTCGGTGGCTTTTTTAGGTACTCATGTACCTTTGCTGACTTTACTATTTTGTTTTGTTACATCTAATTCTTATTCTTGGGAGATGACAATACGAGTATTGCTAATTGCCTTATTAGCAACACTCATCGGTACAGCCGCTACACTTTATGCACTGCATTATCTTTTAGCTCCAGTTATTGTAACTTCGGCTGCATTGCAAGATTATTTTCATACTAAAAAGTTACCAGAACTCCCTACAGAATATGCAGATGAAGCAGGTACATTAATGGCAGATACCTCACAAACTCTGCATAAATTAGATGAGTTGATTCATCAGATTAGTAATTATGACAATTTAACTGGATTACCAAATCGGGATTTATTTAGCGATCGCCTTTATCAGAACGTCTCACAATTGCAGAATCAGCAGCAGATGGTAGCTGTGCTGTTGCTAGGCATTGATGATTTTACAGGTATCAGTCATGGGTTAGAGCATGAAAAAGCGAATTTGCTTTTAAGAGCAGTTGCCCAACGTTTAACCAATAATATAGGTCAAACAGATATCCTTGCCCATTTGAGCCAAGATGAATTTGCGATCGCTCACACCGAGATGCTTTCCTTTGAGAGCGTCATCAAACTCTCACAGTTACTCCTGAGTACAATTTCCAAACCCTTCTTTATCGAAGGGCAACAGATTCATATTACCGCCAGTATTGGCATCACAATTAATCATCTAGGCGATCGTAATTATGTCGATCAACTACTGCAACAGGCTCATATTGCACTATACCAAGCAAAACAACAAGGCCGCAGTCAACATCGCTTCTATTCCCCAGAAATTAACGCTCGCTTGCAAGAAAGATTAACCATAGAAAACGAGTTACGCGGGGCATTAGAACGTGGAGAAATGGTAGTTTATTACCAACCCCTCATTGATTTACGCAGTAGACAAATAACGGCAGTAGAAGCACTAATACGTTGGCAGCATCCTATACGAGGCTTGATTTCTCCAGCCAAGTTTATCCCCATTGCTGAAGACAATGGTTTAATCATCTCCATTGGGGAATGGGTATTACGTACTGCTTGCGAGCAAAATCGTACTTGGCAATTAGCTGGAATGGCACCAATTCGGATGTCAGTTAACCTCTCAGCCCGACAATTTGAAAAACCAGACTTAGTTGAGATTGTCAAACAAATCCTACAGGAAACAGAATTGTCCGCATCATACTTAGAATTAGAAGTAACTGAAAGCTTCTTGATGGGTGATGTGCAGCGCTCTATCACCACCCTCAAGCAATTACGGGAACTAGGTTTATGGTTAGCCCTAGATGACTTCGGCACTGGTTATTCTTCCTTGAACTACTTAAATCGCTTCCCTGTAAATATGCTCAAAATTGATCGTTCTTTCGTACAGAATGTCACGTCTAATTCTGATAGTGCCGCCGTCACAGATGCCATTATTGCCTTAGCAAAAAGCCTCCAGTTGAAAATTACCGCCGAAGGGGTAGAAACGCAAGAGCAACTGGAGTATTTAGAACAGCGTGGATGTCATGAAGGTCAAGGATTTTATTTTGGTATCCCAGCACCTGCTGAGAAAATTACTGAACTACTCAAGCTTAATTCTCAGCAGCTAGAACAGATAGCAGCATAGAACTAAAGTGAAGTATCTTGATTGGGTGGTGCATCTCAAGATACTTCATCTCTGCATTCTCATTGAATTCAACTCAAGCCACTTTTATAAAGGAGTGTTTGGCGGCTTCTGTTTCATAACATTTCAAAATCAATTCAGAGAGATTATTTAAATCATTAACTGATGAAATTATTACCCTTGATGTCGCATCTCCTATCGAAGCCGACATTTCTTGTACTTCAAATCCGGCCGCTAATGCTCTCACTTCATTAATAGGCAGACGTGTTACAAAACTCTTCTTTTTAGATGACAAGTATAATCGCAAAAACCACCAATTTGTCTTACCAACATTTATCCCAAAGTAAGAAACTACATCTTTATGCTTAATCTCTAGGCTAGAGATTTTAGAACGCGCAGCAATAAACTTAACTTTTTCAAATGCTTCAAGTTCTTCAGCAGTTGTTTCTACTTGATTTTCTACTATACTCTGTTCTTCTTCCTCTTGAACTTCTTCACTTTCAATTGGTGGAGTATTTGAAATAACTTGCCCTGAATCTCCCATTTCTCGGCTGATAGATTGAGTCATTAAATCAACTAAGCAGCCTTGAATCGATTTTTTAACAATGGGACGGAACTTTTCTACAACTTTATTAGTTACTTTAATTTTTACTTCATAGTTAGGAGCGATACTGCCAAGTTGAGCAACTAGAAAACGAATAAACTCCTCTGATGGAGACCGCAGTAAATTATCTACAAGTTGGTTCATACCCTGGAGATAAACCATCTCCTCCGCATGGTGTTTAATAATTGCTGCATCAAAGTTGTCTTTATGAAAGAATTTTAAATTTTCTATTTGTTTCTGCTCATACTTGAGGATGTTAAAGCAAAAAAATGGTTCGTCATCCATTATATTTTTTTCACGCAAATCAGTAAAAAAGCGATATTCAATACCATTAGTAACAATGGCAACTTTAGTTGTGACCAAGGCGTTGAAATATTTTTTTAACTGACCATCATGAGCTTCAGGCTTTTTGTCACTGGCTTTTGCTTCGACAATCATCACAATAACGCCATTAATAGCTATTGCATAATCTACTTTCTCTAGTTGTCTTGCTCTCTTAGTAGCAAAATCTGCTGTATACTCAGGTATAACTTCTGTAGGGTCAAAGACATCGTAACCAAGCGCACTAAAAAACGGCAAAATCAATGCCATCTTCGCAGCTTCTTCGCCCATCACTACGGTAGATCTTTTACGGACTTGTTCTGCAACCTTAGCAATTTCATCTGCGAAAACCATATTTCTGACTCCAACAACTCGAACCTACACATAAGGTTCCCGAAAATTGCCTTTTATCAACAATGCTGGTTTGACTACAGCTTTTTGACTATTAAAAATTTATAATTTCTATACTCCTCGCAGAATAATCAGCCTAAAACTCATACCCTGCATCCGGTTAAGCGGTTTAATGCCCAATTCATCATGCACACTCTACAGAATTTGACCACCGTAAATCCTGGTGTTAAAAATGATGAATTATTTTCGGTGCATTTTGCCATTATGACGAAGGTTCAAAGATTAGCACACAAGATGTTGCAGTGCCAGGAAGAATCGGTCAGGTTTGCCGTGACACTCGTACCTACTGATAACTCCCGTTTAGAAAAACTGGCGCAATTGATGGGTTACACTAAAAGCGCCTTTTGTAGTGAACTTATTGCGGCTGCTTTAGATGATATGGAGGAGGTAATAGATACTCCTGACTCTCACATTGATAAATTTCTCCCTTCGGCTGAGGAATATGCTGAAGCTTTGACTGCGATTGAAGCCAGCCTGACGGTAGGACACCGAGCTATGTTAGTAGCTCATTACCATTTTCCTAATCGGACTACGACAACCACTGAATTAGCTAAAGCAGCTAGTTATGACCATTACGGTGCTGTTAACCTGCAATATGCAAGGCTTGGCTATTTGCTGGCAAAATACTTAAATTGCTCTTTGCCAACTCATGCTGATGGTTCGCCATTTCCAACGGCACTCTTGGTTGAGTGGAGTTTTGAGGATATTTGGTACTGTACGTTGCATCCACAAGTAGCAGAAGCATTAGAAATGGTGGGATTAGTAAGTTGGCAAAGATAAGCCTGTTTGAGTTGTGAAAATTTTGGATGTTCTCTATCATTTGTTCTTGGTTATGAATTACAAATGATTGAGGAGTGCTTTCATATCTGCACCTTGGAAATCACACTCGCGGCCATGATGTTTGCAATCAATAAAAAAATCCCCCAGTGGTGGCAGCCGCCGGGGGAATTAGTTATCAGGGTGCATCTACCAATTAATTGTTCTGTGTGCGATCGCCCCTAACCGGATAAAATTTTCCGATTCTGGCAATGAAGCAAAAAAAATCCCCCAGTCGGTGTAAACCAGCTAGGGGAATTAGTTATCAGGGTGCATCTACCAATTAATTGTTCTGTGTGCGATCGCCCCTAACCGGATAAAATACTCAAAATAATGGCTGTTCCACATAAAAAATCCCCCAGCCGATGTTAAACAGCTAGGGGAGTTGAAGATCAAGGTGCATCTACCAATCAAGTTTTCTCGGCAGATGCTAATCAATCCGGATAAAGTAATAACGCTTGGTTCATAAATATAATTAGCTTGCTCAAGTATCAAGCTGTGATGTAATTTATCTGGTATTCTGTACGTCCTTGCAATGTGATTAACTTAAGTTTTTTGTCTTTGCCTACGTGGAGACAATGCCTTGAGGCAGCTTTTTCAATTCCTATAAATTTTGAGTTTATGCAATTACCTATATTTTCAAATACTGGTATTAGTATAAAATTTATATTTATATAAAAAATTATTTTCTATTCGGTTATTACTACTAATTTTAAAAATATTTATACATAAAAAAATATACTTAATTGTCATTGCAAATACATAAATAAAAATCAATTTAATGCAATTTCCACACAATATATAAGTAGTTAGATAGAATTAGATATAAGGTGCTAATTAGATAAAAATGCTCATAAAATTTTGCCTTTTACCTTGTGATTAAAAATTATTGAAGCGATTAAGTATCCTCGAAGTTTAAACTGGGTAAACGCGATGATGATAATAGATTGGCTGGCTGTTTGGGGTGTAACTCAAGCTGTCGGGTTTACTTTTAAACCGATTTTTGAGGAATTAGCAAAAGACGTAGTAAAAGACTGGGCTAAGGATTTATTAAAATGTATACCAAAGAACATTTTGCAGCAACTAAAAAAGGAAGATATTGAAATTGCTGCTGGTAAAGCATTAAAAGAATTTTTAGAATTAATGCAGCAGGAATTAGAAGATGCAGACATAGAAGAGATAGAACTCAAACAATATACGAAAATATTAAAGAATTTCATTAGCAATCCATTTATCAGAGAAACTCTCGGTTATCCTTTCCAATCAGACTGTCAATTTTTAGATGCTCAAGTAATTTCTCATACTTGGTATGAAATGAATTTACCGAATTTACCCCAAAAGTTTGATTGGGAAAGACTCACCAAAAGATATGTAAAAAAAGTAAAAGCAATTATTCGAGAATCAGATAAGTTACGCTCTCTATTAGATAGTCAAACTTTAGAAGAACTAAGTAAAAACCTGCAAAAAATAGCTGGAGTTCCCACAGATTTTGATTTACATAGATATCAAGAAGGACTTTATGAGCGTTACGGCAATCTCAAGTTAGATAGTTTAGATACCACTGGGTATGCTTATAACGAATTGAAGTTATGGCGGATGTTTATTGCCCAGAATGTCCGGGAAGTTCACCAAGTTTTACCCCAAGTACATGAATTGCCCAAAGAACATTTCAAAAAGCTCAGAGATGCTAATCAAATAGAAGCAGAAATTTTATTAGAAGAGTTAGAAGGCTACCGCAGAGTTTATTTTGAACAACCAATAGTTTCGGTTCTAGATATTATCAATAATCCAGTTTATAAATATATAGTTATTTTAGGTGATCCAGGTTCAGGAAAATCAACGTTATTGCAATTTTTAGCACTAAATTGGGCAGAAACACCATTAAATAACATAATTTCTCAACCTATCCCTTTGTTAATCGAGTTACGCACTTATATTAGAAGAAGAGAAAATAATGAGTGCAGTAATTTTTTAGAGTTTTTTCATAAATGTAGTGGCATAGTTCATCATCTCAATCAAAATCAACTACATGAACATTTAAAGACTGGCAATGCTTTAGTGATGTTTGATGGTTTAGATGAAGTTTTTGAATTAGGCAAAAGAGAAGATGTCATTACAGACATTCATCGCTTTACTAATGTCTATCCTCATGTGCGGGTAATTGTCACTTCTCGCGTGATTGGCTATAAACCTCAACGCTTGCGAGATGCAGAATTTCGCCATTTTATGCTGCAAGATTTAGAAGCAGAACAGATTCAAGATTTTATCATTCGCTGGCATGAGTTAACGTTTCATGATGAAGAAGATAAGTTACGCAAACGTGAGCGTTTACACAGAGCAATTGATACTTCAAAATCTATCGCAGAATTGGCAGGAAATCCGCTGTTATTAACGATGATGGCAATTCTCAATCGCAACCAAGAATTACCACGAGATAGAGCCACACTTTATGAACAAGCATCACGGGTGCTGCTACATCAATGGGATGTAGAACGCGCTTTAGTAGAAGATTCCCGCCTCGACCCAAAAACTATTGATTATAAAGATAAACAAGCAATGTTGCGTCAAGTTGCATATCACATGCAAACTAGTGCTAAAGGTTTGACTGGTAATTTAATTAGTGTTAATGATTTAGAAAAAATTTTGATTCGGTATTTAAAAAATATTGAATTTGAATACCCGACTAAAGTGGCGAGAGTGATGATTAATCAATTAAGGACTCGCAATTTTATGTTATGTTTTTTAGGCGCAGATTATTATGCTTTTGTGCATCGTACTTTTTTAGAATATTTTTGTGCTTGGGAGTTTGTTTGGCAATTTAAAGAAACACAAACACTTTCTATTAAAGAATTAAATAATGAAGTTTTTGAAAAGCATTGGCGTTATGAAACTTGGCATGAAGTTTTGCGCCTGATTACGGGGATGATTGAGCCGCGGTTTGTTTGTGAAATTCTGGAATATTTAATGGCACAAAATGGGGAAGCAGAAAAGTTTATCAATCTTTTTTTAGCTGCTAAGTGCCTGGCAGAAGTGCGAAATCGGTTGTTAGTAACAACAACGGCAAATAAATTATTGCATCGGCTGAAAGAGTTAACTAAATATGACCTAGGTTATTATTATCAACCTTATCGAGATGAAGAAGAAACTAAATTAGTTCAAGAAATTCGGACTAAAGCTGTAACATCTGTAGCAACGACTTGGAAAGATGATGCTGATACTTTAGTTTGGTTGAAACAACTGGCTAATGCTGATGAACATGAAGATGTGCGACGGACATCAGTGCAAGAATTGGCGAGAAGCTTTCGAGATCATGTTGAGACTTTGGTATGGCTAAAACAACGGGCGATCGCAGATAATGATTGGACAGTACGCCAAGTAGCACTGCAAGAATTAGCGAGAAATTTCAAAGATGATCTAGAAATTCTCCCTATGCTGCAACAACGCGCCACCAGTGATGAGAATGAATATGTGCGCCAAGCCGCTGTGCAAGAATTAGCCAGAGGTTTTAAAGACAAACCTGATATTTTACACTGGCTGAAACAGCGTGTGACTGCGGATAATTCTGGCACAGTGCGACAAGTAGCAGTGCAAGAATTAGCGCGGGGCTTTAAAGAGGACTTAGACACTCTTGTTTGGCTAAAACAATGCACCACTGATAATGACTGGACTGTGCGCCAAGTTGCAGTGCAAGAATTAGCCAGGGGTTTCAAAGACGATACTGATACTCTTTTTATCCTTAAACAATGCGCCATCACAGATGAGAACGAATATGTGCGCCAAGCTGCTGTGCAAGAATTAGCCAGGGTTTTCAAAGACGATGCTGATACTCTCTTCATTCTGCAACAATGCGCCATATCTGATAAATATTCGGGTGTGCGACAAACCGCAGTTGAGGAATTGGCGAGGGGTTTCAAAGAAGAACCAGAAATTTTGCCTTGGCTAAAACAACGTACTACGGCTGATAATGATCAGTATGTGCGTCGCGCTGCTATGCAAGAATTAGCTAGGGGATTTAAAGATGATCCTGATACTCTCTTGATTTTGCAACAACGAGCGATCGCTGATCAATATTCCGATGTGCGCCGCGCCGCCGTGCAAGAATTAGCGAGGGGATTCAAAAATTCCCCTGATACTTTGCTAATTTTAAAACAACGCGCCACAACAGATGATAATGAATATGTGCGCCGCACCGCATTGCAAGAACTCGCCAAAAATTTCACCAATGATCCTGATATTCTTCCCATCCTGAAAAAACACGCCACATCAGATAAATATGCAGATGTGCGTCAAGCAGCTGTGCAAGAATTAGCCAGAAGATTCAAAAATGACCCTGAAACTCTCGTCATTCTCAAAAAACGCGCCACTGTAGATAAATCATCTAATGTGCGACAAGTGGCTGTGCAAGAGTTAGCCAGAGGTTTTAAAGACCAACTTGATTTGTTTGAAGTGTTTTACACCTGTGCTATTAATGACCCCTTTACGCGGGAATATAGCTTTCAAGATAACCCCCGCCAAGTTGCACTAGAAGCAATTACCGAACAATATCCCCACTATCCGCAAACATTACCATTGTTACGCGATCGCGCCGCCAATGACCCAGATGAGCAAGTGCGCGAGTTGGCTAAAAAAAAGTTAGCAGAATTAGGCTAAAAATTTTGGTGATCAGCTGTTGCACATTTAACTTGCATAACATACTCAATTTTCTTGTATGCAGATCACTTTATACCAATTTGAAAAATGATTGCGACACATGAATTGCTGAAAAGCTCACCTTTAAGAAATTCCCCAATCCAAAATCCAAAATCTAAAATCCAAAATGGTATTACTTTGCTCTGTTTACATTTGTTTGGAGACAACCTCTTATAATATATTATGAAAGCAAATTACAGCGGTTTTCATCCTATTGAAGTACATCCTTCTAGTCTCTGTTACCTATCTATTTGTAGTCATAACTTATTAGCAAAAGAATGAAACTATCAAATTTTGAACCCCAAATAATTGATCGAATTATTGAAATGGCCTGGGAAGATAGAACCCCATTTGAGGCAATTGAGGCACAGTTTGGACTGCAAGAAAAACAGGTAATTGCCTTAATGCGTCAGCAAATGAAACCATCCAGTTTTCGGATGTGGCGAGAAAGAGTTACTAAACGCAAAACTAAACATTTAAATAAACGAGAATTTGTTGCTGGCAGATTTAAATCACAAAATCAAAAATAATGAATCGAACAGTCTGATAGAACTCCTATTGCAAACAAATCTGTTCTCTTTTTCCTGTTTCCTAGCTTCACGAATAAGTTTGTAAATTAAATAAAATTGCTATATGAATCACGAGATTATCATTTTTTTGCTGAGTGCTGGTCTGCTGATTATATATTTAATTTTCTCAGCCTTGACCGAGATGGGGACAAAGTTACCTGGGAAGAAGTGAGCGCTCGCTTTCTCCGATAAACTAGAAGCAAAACTCCTATTCAATTACGTCCTCAACCTTAAAAATTTGTCCTGCTACCGTTACTTGGTCGCTGGAGACTAACTTTCGTCCGCGACGGGTTTCAACTGTACCATTGACTTTAACATCACCATTAATAATCATCAGTTTGGCTTGTCCTCCAGTTCCGGCAATACCTAACAACTTTAAAAACTGGTCGAGTTTAATCATTTTGCCGCTTGTTGAATGTAATTCATACTGCACATCAACTTTATTTTAGGGATAATCGCCTCACTGCTACCAAAAAAATTATGCAAAAAGCCAACAAGACCGTTCATCTCGGTTTATGTGCCGATGAAGTCAAGGCTTTTTTCAGCCAATATTTATTAAGATGATAGAACATAATTTAGGTAAAACTATGAAAGAAAATAGTATCATCATCGGTTTTCATGCTCATGTTTACTATGATCTAGAAACTCGTGATGTTGCGGCTCAAATCCGCGAAGGATTAGGTGCAAGATTTGAAGTGCAACTGGGACGTTGGCATGATCAGCCAATTGGGCCACATCCTAAATCAATGTATCAAGTTGCCTTTGCACCAAACCAATTTCCGCAAGTCGTACCTTGGTTAATGCTGAACCGTGAGGGATTAGATATTCTCGTCCATCCTGAGACTGGTGATGATGTCACAGACCATATAGCACACGCTTTATGGCTAGGAAATAAGCTGGAATTGAATATCCAAGTTCTACAGCGAATTAGACCTAACGCCTCTTAAAAAACTCCGCATACCTTTGCCTGGAAAACAGCAAGAATTTGCTGCAAACGAGATGAGGTAACGGGAATTAGACACCAGAATATATGACTAAAAATATATACAGATTTGCTGCGGCTTGGGAGCATGAGCCAATTGTATTTGGAGCTTCCAGACCAGGTTACTCCCATGAAAAAGTATATAATTGGATTGAGTTTATGAAACAGCAAAATATCCAACGAGTTTGCTGTCTTCTGAGCGAAGAACAATTAGCTTTCTATCCTCATCTTTTAGGCATATATCAACAAGAATTTGGTAGTCAAAAAGTTTGTTGGACACCTATTGAAGATTTCCATTTTGCTAATTTAGAAACACTCACACAAAAAATACTTCCTTTTTTATTAGCAGCAGACAAAGAAAGTGAGAAAGTAGTTGTACACTGCTCTGGTGGGATTGGCCGCACTGGTCATGTACTAGCTGCATGGTTAGTGAGTATGCGGGGATTCTCTAATCAAGATGCGATCGCCGCCGTGAGAAGAACAGGTAGAAATCCTTATGAAGCTGCGATCGCTGCTGCGTTAACTCTGAGAAATCCCTTCAAAGTTGTAAAGGAACTGAATATCCTCTTAGATGATTGTCGTCTAGCATTCTAGTTTGTTTCATTTAAAACACTATGAATGCTTTGATCAACTAAATTAACGCTTGCGTGCTAACGTTAGTCCATCGG
Organism: Nostoc cycadae WK-1; assembly: GCF_002897135.1. Classification (NCBI taxonomy): domain Bacteria; kingdom Bacillati; phylum Cyanobacteriota; class Cyanophyceae; order Nostocales; family Nostocaceae; genus Nostoc; species Nostoc cycadae. Next base: position 193,857 of record NZ_DF978423.1, read on the forward strand.
CAACTGGAATCAAACTTAGATCTATGCGATCGTCTTGAGATAACTTGCTGTTGAACTCACGAATAGCTGTGGTAGATGAGTCCTGTAGTTCTAATTGAGTTACTCTTCCAGACCACAGCACATTATCAATCGCAATTAAACCACCTGGTCGTACCAACTTTAAAGCCAATTCGTAATAAATATGGTAGTTTTCCTTATCAGCATCAATAAAGGCAAAGTCAAAAGTTTCCGCCTGACTTTGTGCTAAAAGATACTCTAAAGTTTCCGTCGCTGGAGCAATTCGCAAGTCAATTTTATCTGCTACACCTGCTTTCTCCCAATAGCGGCGAGCAACAGATGTAAACTCTTCGCTAACATCACAAGCAATAACTTTACCATCAGGCGGTAATGCCAAAGCAACACTCAAAGAACTATAGCCAGTAAAAACTCCCACTTCCAAAGTTTTCTTTGCACCAATCAACTTGACCAACAGTGCTAACAATTGTCCTTGTTCCGGTGCAACCTGCATATTTGCACGAGGATGGTGAGCAGTCTCTTGTCGTAGCTGCAAAAGTACTTCTGGTTCCCGTAGAGATACAGACAAGAGATATTCGTACAAATTTTGTGTCAGGTTCAGTGTTTTACTATTAGACATAATTTCTTGGAGCTTGCGTTTACTGCTTATTTGTGTGAATATTCTATCAAAATAACGGTAAATTGCTCGAATTGCCGTAGTATTTAGTATGTTTATAGTCTAAATGTTACATATATTGCTCAAATACTTGAGCAGTTACGCATGAAAACGAAAAATCATTACTTTGTCACCTGTTTCCTGCTATAAAATAAGATGCAATTAATTGAAAATTTTGCCACCAATCGCCTGTTAGCTGAACGGCTACAATTTCAACATTTAAATGAATTAAATTGGATGCACCAAAATCAACAAGTGATGGCAACTTTAGGTGGTGTGCGTTCTGATGAAGCAACCCGTTTGTTTATTTTCAATAACTTGCATCATTGGCAGCGTTATGGGTTTGGTTTATGGGTATTTCGAGATAAAGTTAATCATCAATTCGTTGGTCGTGCTGGTCTTCGCCATACTGATGTAGAAGGTAAGAATGAAGTTGAATTAGCTTATGCTCTTATGGCTAAATTCTGGGGTCAAGGACTAGCGACTGAAATGGGAGAAAGAATATTGCAGGTAGGTTTTGAAATCCTGAAGTTGCGGGAAGTAGTTTGTTTTACTCTTACGACTAATAAATCTTCACAAAGGGTGATGGAAAAGTTGGGTTTTAAGCACGAGCGTGAGCTTATTTATGCTAACTTACCTCATTTATTTTATCGATTAAAGTTTTAGTTATAAAATTAGTATTTTTATGGATGTAGAGATTTTTTATAAATGTAAAAAAATCTGATAATATCTAATTTAGAATTTCAATAATTAAGTTAAATGTCTTTTATTCAAAATTTTAAAAATGCCAATGCTATGATTATCGGAGCCAGCCAAGGCATTGGTTTCGGTTTTGTTAAACAACTACTTCAAGATACCAGAATCAACCAAATCTACGCAACATATCGTCAGCAACAAACAGCAGCAGAGTTATTAGCTTTAACATCTGAATATGCTGATAAACTAACTTGTATAGAAATGGATATTACTGATGAGTTACAGATTGTTGAAGCTGTAAGAAATATCAGCACACAAATCAATAAACTGCATTTAGTCATTAACTGCGTAGGACTGTTACATGAAGATGATTTCCAACCCGAAAAAAGCTTAAGACAAATTAACCCAGAAAATTTACTACGCTATTTTCAAATTAACAGTATTGGTGCAGTATTACTAGCTAAACATTTATTACCTTTATTTCGCCATAAAGAACCCAGCGTGTTTGCCAGTATCTCTGCTAAAGTGGGCAGTATTGGCGACAACCAACTGGGAGGATGGTATGGTTATCGTGCTTCTAAAGCGGCGCTGAATATGTTGATGCGAACAGCCGCAATTGAGTATGGTAGAAGTTGTCCTCAGACTTTGGTTGTAACTTTACATCCCGGAACAACTGATACTCGTCTTTCTCGTCCATTTCAGCGCAGTGTACCACCAGAAAAATTATTTTCAGTAGAACGTACTGTATCCCAATTATTAACTGTAATTGAACAACTGGAAGCAGACGATAGTGGGCAATTTTTTTCCTGGGATGGAAGCAAATTACCTTGGTAACTAAATCTCAGATAAGTTTACAAGTCAGGAAACATTTTATCTCCAAAAATACCAGGGTCGCGTAAAACGCACGAAAAAGTAAATTGACCAGTAAAATTATTAAAATATGGGCGACATTCTCCATCTTCAGTACTGATATTTTGATCGGGTAATTTTTCGCCAACATAATAGCGAATTCTAGCACGACCTCTGCGAATTAGACTTTTAGTAAGTCTTTTATCAGGTTCATCTTTGGTATTAACACCACCGCATATACTAGCTGCTACTTGTGGAGTTAGTTCAGTGAACAATCTTTGATGAGATGGCATAATTATGATTTTACTAAATTAAATATGTCTTAGATACTCAACAGAGTATACAAAAATTTATACTATCATTTTATTTAATTATACAAAATTTCAGTCCTAACTACTCGCAGAAAATATATTTTTTTTAGACATTATTCCTGAATATATTTAATTAATAAAACTCGCTAAAACTATTCAATATAACTTTTCAGCATGATATTTAATTCATTCTCTGGTTCAATAGAATTCATTACTTAGTTGCCTTAAAATTCTCAGCAAGATATGGGCTGTGTAGACATTTGTAAAACTCATAATCTGTTTAATTACAAAAGACGCAGGTATTAAGTGTGTAATGCTTGGCTCATTTGAGTAAATATCTAAATATAAACTTATATTTTTCTGGCTGTCAGTTCGTAACTAACTCTTTAGTACTTTTCCCAATATTTCACTTGTCTTACTAATTCCAACTATGTATTGGGTTTGCTCATGTTGAAGCAATTACTTCGTGTCCAGCAATATTATAATATATTGCTGTTTGTATTATTATTTTTTACTAATTTAATTATGGATAAAGCAGAAGCAAAAACTACTCGATTTCCAGAATTAATTAATTCTAATAAATTAGACAATCAATTTCCAATCTTATTGCCTAATAAAAATATCTCAAAGGAGAATGTATATAATTCAAGAAACATATATATATCACAAACTTTAACCTCAGAGCCAGTTAGAGTTTTTCCTAACTTTAATAATACAAATATCCCAAAAATATTTAATCCATTTCTAGCACCAGATGCTGATTCTCATGAACCTGATGTAAGCAAACCAAATCCTATTTTAAATAAAAAAAAATTACAAATATTTATATTGAATGCTCTGACTAATAGCGCCAGCAGATATCCTTGGATAATTGACCCCAGAGATAATTTAACTTTTGCTGCATCTTCATTTAATCCCTTTCAAAGTACGAATTATATTGATTTTTCCATAAAATTTTCAGCAGAAGATCCCATCGTTGAGCGATTTAACTTTGCCCACTTTCCTCAAGAAGACCAATTCTACTGGGTACTACCGGGGAATCGAATTGTAGTAGAAACTCAGGGATGGCAAAGTGGGATTTTGTATCAAGGAGAAACCACAGACTTTGAACGTATACAGGTTGTGCGATTAACTCAAAGACTCTGGGGAATGCAAGCCGTTTCCTCCCTTCCTCAAGGTTTTCAAGAACTAGTAGGAGGAACTGATATAAGCCAATTTTCTATTCAATCAATTGCAGCCGAGTTAGTCAATCCACAGGGTATTCCTGCACCTCCTGTTCAGATTAATAATCCGAATACAGCAAATAGTTCAAATATAACTGCGCTCATTCCTAATATTTCTAGATTGAATGCCAATAACCCACCTTTAATTTTACAATCTTTCCCTACTAATAACTTACAACCATTATTAGGAGATGTAAGCCTCCGTAGAGGAACGGTCATCCCTAGAGATAATTTAAAACAAGCTGGATTTACTTGGGGAAATCCTTTAACTGGCGAAAAAACGCGATTTCAAGCTCCAACTACATCTATACCAGGAATTAAATTAGGGAATCAAAAACAATTTGATAATTCTGATTTGTTTAACATTTTGCTAAATCCTGATATTAGTGATAAACAACGTAATTTTTCTTACCTGAATTCATTATTTTGGGTTACCTTGGGTCAACGACAAACTATACTCAGAACTAGAGATAAAACCGAAAATCAGAACTGGCAGAGATTTTATTTCAGTCGTCCGCATAATCGGACTTTATTGCAGTACGATTCTTTAGTCAACAAAGCAACATATACTAATATTTATAGTAACCCTGGTGCTTCTTTATCTTTCTCTGCTGATCAAATAGATGTAGATCAGATACAAACTGCTAATGCTTCTTTAGGAATGCTTGCAGGAGGACTTTTTGAGTTAATACATCTTCCCGAATTAGAAGAAAGTTTGCAAGAAGCTCAAAAGAGATTTTCTCGACAAGAAAACTTTGCACCTATCAACTCAAAAGCAACACCAGAACAGAGAAGAAAAATTAATCAAATCCTCAATAGAACACTTTTTTTAGGTAATCGAACAAGTAGTTTAGAGCAAGTTTCTGGAACTTTCACTTTGCCGAGTACGATTACTCCAAATAGTTCTAGTATTTTACAAATTCGCACTGGTAATTATCGTCGAGCAGTTCAATTTATAGATGGAAAACTTACTTGGAAAGAAGGTGAGACTTATCTTTCTAAGATAGATGTTTCAAATCGAAGTTTTGGCCGTTTGTCATCTGTTAATGTGCCTATTCCTAGAAAACAAACATCTGTTTTTCCAAATAATCGCTCATCAGCTTTACAAGTAACTTTGATTGGCCCTGATGGTCAAGATTTTGTGCAGAATTTTAATTCATCTGATACTACAAGCGTTCCGGTAAATATCCGTTCCTTTGATTTGGCTTTTGATAATATCGAGTTAAGTCAAAATGGGCGGTTGATTACTTACTTGCAAACTTTTAATGGATATTTATCTTTACCTACTTTAGAAGGTTTATGGGCTGGTTCTACTGGCAATTGGAATTATAGTATTAATTCGGGCATTTGGTATAACTTGAATGCAAATAATGGATTTAATATTGTAAATAATCTTGGCAACTCAGAGCCTACATTTGGAGTTTATACTAATGGCTTATTAAACTATATTAATACTCATATAAAATTGAATGCTACTGGGGAAACTCAAGCTATTACTAGCCATATTCCAGCTTTACGATTTCATTGGAATAGTGGAGCTAACTATCAAAACCCTGCTTATATAAATTTGAGTTACTCCTTTATTCGTCAAGATAAATATAGGAATAACTATTCATTGGCTACTGGTATTGTATTTTATGACGAAACCCGTCGTTTGAGACAAGCCGGATTTTTTCAAGGTGCATTGGAACTTGGCACAGGTTTGGAGTTGAAAACTAGTATAGAAATAAGTGACAATTTTTTCTACACTCTAGAAGGCACTCAAAAAGTAAACTCTAATTGGTATTTTGGAGCTTATCTGCAAAATTTTCGAGATATTAGCCGTGGTATTAGAAGTAGAATTAATGATTTTGCTTATGGATTATTAATTAAGCGTGAGATTCCTAGTAATGGTATGTTTTGGGAGTCTCGTTTAGGAATGAGTGGGAGTACATTTGAAGCTCGTTTTGAGGGGGGTTTTCGGTTTTAAAGCTGATTACTAATATTTCACATCTTCCACTTAGCGACTAAAGTCGCACGCCAGTTGCTTCTCCTAATCGGAGACGCTGCGCGTAGCTTGCTTCCCCGTAGGAGTACAAGTCAGCAAAGCCGACGACAATCGCCTCAAGTCAGGAAACCCTCTCGACAGTTCTTCCTGGGGGAAACCCCCTACAGCCCTTTGGGCATCCTACGGCGGGCGTTAGCCTCTCCCTTTGGGAGAAGATCGGACTGTCTCCCCAACGCACGCTTTCTGGATTTAAATCTTGAGGCAGACTTTGGTTAATATGTGTGATACTCCCCCTCAAGTGTTCTCTTTGTCAATACTCTGCTACCTGAATTTTTACCTTTCATATTTGTCAAACTTAGTAAGTAAATAAGCCAACCACTTACCGAATTACTTGCTTTTTTCTCTATATGTCCTTAGTGTTCTTCTCTGTGACAAGCTGCGAGAATGAGGTTTGCATTTCCTTATCTATATTCTTCACGACTCATTTAGATTACTATAGTTGAGTCTGCTTTTCTGATCAATTCTCAATAAACTTTCTTTAGGAAGAGTAGGCAACTTTATCTAGTTGTTTCGCTTGATAGATTAACTTGAAATTAAAAAGGATAATTATTAGAGAAATAATTTTAAAACTTACATATTCCACTTAACTATTAAAATTGCAGCAACAGAACTTAATTTTCTCTTAGCCAGACTTAGTTTTTATAGTCTAGCCAAAGCTATCGGCGGGAAATGCCCAACTTTTGCGCTCAAAGCTTTCCCGTAGTGTAGCAACTGGCTTGAGGTTTCTAGTCATTCAGGCTTGTTACAAGATTTGATAAAACCCAATTCAACTATTTAGATTTATGCAAAATATCTACGGCAATATTCAAGGCATCAAATCGAGTCACCTCAAAAAATTACAACAGCTTTACGAAGACAGGCAACCAGCAGACAGATTTATCACACTAGAATTCGCTCAAACTTTAGCAGCAATTAGTGCCACAATCCAACATCCTATTTGTTGTTACATTAATCGGCGTGGACAAATTCTCCGAGTTTCTGTGGGGACTCCAAATCAAACTCAAATCCCAGCGGAAGAATTACCTCGGCGTAGTGCCGAACGTTTGATAGGAATTCGTTGCATTGCTACTCAGTTTAAATCAGCAACTCCTGATGAAACAGCATTAATTACAATGGCACGCCAACGTTTAGATGCTCTAGTGACTTTAAGTATAGTTAATAACCAAGCCGAAGAAGCTTTTTTAGCTTATTTAATTCCTGATTTACAACCACCTTGGATAGTTTCTCCACCCCTCAGTTTAGATGATTTAACTGAACAAGACTTTAGCGATTTAGTTGCAGAATGGGAGAAAGATATTTCCGATGCAGGCGGAATAGTTTTACCCCAAGAAGTTTTTTCTGAGCAAGATAGAGTGTTGCTTATTGGAGTTCAAACAGACAATGTTTCTGCCCAAAGATTTGAAGATGGGCTAGTAGAGTTAACACGTTTAGTAGACAGTGCCAAAGGAATTGTCTTAGACACAATGCGACAAAAACGCTCTCAGCCGCATCCGCAAACAGTTGTTGGTAAAGGGAAAGTAGAAGAAATCAAACTTTTGGCGCAAAAGTTAGGTGCAAATTTAATTGTTTTTGATCGAGACATTTCTCCATCTCAAGCCCGCAATTTAGAAAATGAAATTGGGATGCGAGTTGTTGATCGCACAGAAGTAATTTTAGATATTTTTGCTCAACGCGCTCGTACTCAAGAAGGTAAATTACAAGTAGAACTAGCGCAACTCGAATATATGTTGCCTCGGTTACGTGGACGGGGACAGGAAATGTCGAGATTAGGTGCAGGAATTGGTACACGAGGGCCTGGTGAAACTAAACTAGAAACTGAACGGCGGACAATTCAACGCCAAATTTCTCAATTACAGCAAGAAGTAAACCAATTACAAGCACATCGCGCTCGCATCAGACAACAGCGACAACAGCAAGAAATTCCAGTTGTGGCATTAGTGGGATATACCAATGCAGGTAAATCAACTTTACTCAATGTGTTAACCAATGCTGAAGTTTACACCGCAGATCAATTATTTGCTACCCTCGACCCAACCACACGCAAAGTAGTAATTACACAACCAGAAACTCAAGAACGCAGAACAATTTTACTCACAGATACTGTAGGATTTATTCATGAATTGCCCCCGTCACTTGTAGACGCATTTCGCGCCACATTAGAAGAAGTAACTGAGGCTGATGCTTTACTGCATCTTGTAGATTTATCTCACCCAGCTTGGGAAAGTCACATTGCGAGTGTGCAAGAAATCCTAGAAGAAATATCTGCAATTCCCGACAAAAGTTTAATTGCATTTAATAAGATTGACCGAGTAAGTAGTGAAACCTTGGCAGAAGCTCAACAAAAATATCCGCAAGCTGTATTTATTTCGGCGACTGAGCGATTAAGTTTAGAAACTTTAAAACAGCATTTACTGCAACTAATAGAAGTAGCTATTGAGATTGCAGCCCCACAAAATTCATACTAATTACAAGGAATTTTATGATACCAACTATTATTGTTCATGGTGGAGCAAAAACCATTACGGAAGACAAAGTTGCAGCCAACCATACAGGCTGTACAGCAGCAGCGGAAGCTGGTTGGGCAGTGCTACTCGGTGGCGGTAGTACCTCAGAAGCAGTGGAAGCAGCTATTCGGGTTCTTGAAGCTGACCAAACATTTAACGCTGGTCTTGGCGCGACTCTCAACAGTGACGGAGAAGTAGAGTTAGACGCAGCAATCATGGAAGGCTCTTTATGTTGGGGAGCCGTTGCAGCCGTTCAGGGTGTGCGTCATCCTATTTCCGTAGCTAGAAAAATTATGGATGACAAACCTAGGATGTTAGTTGCGCGGGGTGCAGAACGCTTCGCCGCAGATTGTCAGGCCGAAATGTGTAATAAAGATGACTTAGTAGCTCAGGAACAGTTGCAACAGTGGCAGGAAGATCAGAAAGTAATTGACCGTCCAAACACTGTCGGCTGTGTAGTTTTAGATGCCAGCGGCATTTTAGCGGCTGGTACTTCAACAGGTGGGACGACCAAGCAACAGAGTGGGCGCGTTGGTGACACTGCACTGGTTGGCTGTGGTTTGTACGCCGATAATAAACTCGGCGCTTGCTCCACAACAGGTGATGGTGAGTCGATTATTCCAGTGGTTTTGGCAAAAACTGCGATCGATTTTTTGGTAGGAGACAGACACCCAGACGAAGCCGCACAAATGGCAATTGACACTTTAATATCTAAAGTCAAAGGTGAAGCTGGCTGCATTCTGATAGACAATCAAGGACGAGTAGGCTGGGCGTATAATTCTCAAGATATGGCAGTTGCTTATATGACCACAGAAATGGATAAAGCTGCTTTTTTCACCAAGAAATAATTTCAATAATTCGTAATTTCTCTTGACTTCCTACTCTGGATTTTCAAATTAGATATGAACTCAAAATCCAACTTTAAATACTTCCAAGGGAGTTCTCTTTCTGATCTGTTTGCTGAAGATATCACAGATGCGAGTTATGCGTTTATTTTGAATTATCCTGCAACTGCTAATTGGGCGGCATTCCCTAACACGAAAAAATATTTTATTCAAGATGGCAGTAGTCAAATAACCAAAACTTCTTTTGACAAAATTGCTCAAAAAGAGCCTTGGAAAAATTTGGCTGTTTTAGGCAATGCTATTCCCGGAATTGTGATTAGTCCGCCACCAAGGTTGTTAATTGATTACTGGGAGGAGCATTTTGGCTTTAATCATTCCAATATGGAGTTGATAGATTGCTCAACTTATTTAGATGATATTAGTCAGAGCGATCGCTTTCATCAACTAATTACTCTATTTCCCTTTGATCATCTCAAACCTGAAAAACACGCTGTTAATCCCGATACCCACTATCACTTGCTCAACAAAGCTACCTTAGCCGAACTGGGTGTACCATATCCCAAATACGTAACTTACCACCTTCAGCAAGTTAATCTTGCAGATATTCCCTTACCTGAAAAATTTCCTTATCTCATTAAAACATCTCACGGACTGTCTGGAGAAGGTACTTATATTATCAACAACACCAGGGAACTAAATTACTGCCTTGAAGAACTGAGGAAATACATCGATATTAAGTTGCTAGATACGATTATTGTTTCCGAGTTTATTAAAAATATTGTCCAAAATTACTGCGTCCAGTTTTATATTAATAAAGCGGGAGAAATCAAGCTTATTGGGACTACAAGTCAACTTGTTACCGCAGAGGGCAACTATTTAGGCGGTATGATTAATTACCGTGAAATAGACATGAATAAATTCTCGGAGATGATTGCCGCTATTGGTAAGTATGCTCATCAACACGAATATTTTGGCGTTATTGGCTTTGATGTTTTAGAAGATAAAGAAGGCCAGATGTATGTGATTGATGTCAATTTTCGTGTTAACGGTTCAACTCCGCTGTGCTTGCAACGCCACACCTTACTAGCACTTGGCAAAGAGGTAGCTAAATATTCTAGTAGCTACCGCATCTTTGGTTCATTAGAATCAATTTTTCTAACTTTAAAGCCAGAATTAGAGCGCAAAGATTTGATTATATTATCTGCTCTAGAGAGAAAAGAATCTGGTGCAATTTATACTGATATATACGGGGTTATTACAGGAGAAACACTCGCACAAATGCAGCATATTGAGGAGAACTTACAAAGTAAAGGATTACAAAGCCTTAGTTAAATATGATTTCCAAATCGATGCTTCATAAGACTTACGCACTCGTCAGAAAAATCAGCCTTTGCGATTACTTCGCTTCTGGGCGAGACGCTAACGCGAACGCTCGTAATGACGTAAAAACGTAGTCTTTGCGTAAGTTCTGTTCAATTATACTGAAACTTGAAATAGCAGATTATCCCTGCGGAAAACTTTTTGTCAGAAAACTCGCTTCATACAGAAAGAATAATGGTGTGTTAGTGCAGTCAGTTTAAGGAAATATCTATAAAATAATAATTCCCGAATTCTTAATTCGGGAATTGTCAAAGATGCAGGAATTTGATTAACGAGACTCTGTTCCTTGATTGGGAAGACCAGGAACTGTAACATTACCGCCAGCCGCTTCAGGTTCAGCACCCTGACGAGTTTCTGTACCTGATTCTTGACCAGTCATCCGATATCTTTCATCTAAAGGAGTATCACCTTTATCTGTAGTTGGAACAGTGGTTTGAGTTCCAGGATTATCTTCTGGCTCATATTTATTCTCGTCTTGCCGATTGTCTTGGGGGGTGTTTGATGTCATAATATTTATACTTTTTAATCAGGTTATTTTTTAATTTTAGTTTTTATTTTCTACTAGTCTGACTATCCGTAGATAGAACTATTCTTATAACTAATTGGGGAAAAATACGCTGTGTATTAACTCAATTGAGTAATTATTTTGGGTGAGTATATTATTTGCGAATCAGGCTTTGCCTGTTTTATTTCTGCGAGTCTCCAGAGGAGATATTATGCGATCGCACTCCTACACTATCATTGGGAGTTGAAGGCCATCTCACTGTCAAAATAGTACAGTCAGACTTAGCTCACATCTTGCACCTGGAAATAGTA
>NZ_DF978423.1:208509-364932 GCF_002897135.1 Nostoc cycadae WK-1
TTTTTTTATCAGGTGCAAGATGTGAGGTAAGCTTTCTGTCACCTGAGCATCTGTGATATCTCGTAATGCCTTGACTCCCAACAAATGTGCCGCCTCTTCACACTCTGCACGGCGTTGGTTGTATCCGCTACTTGCCAAGGTGCGGGGTACACCGCTATCTATCACTAAAATCGTTGTTTTGTTGGGTAAAGGAAGTATATGACGTTCTAGAGTGCGGGTATCTAAAAACAAAATATGTTGAGTGTCCGCAAGACTAGAAGCCATTTGATCCATAATGCCGCATTGTACTCCTGCATAGTGAATTTCTGCTTGTTGGGCAAGTTGGGCAATTTCCACATCATCTATAGGGAGATGTAAAAGTTGGCGAATTGCTCGGAGTGTTGCGACTTCTAATGCTGCACTGCTAGATAAACCAGAACCTATAGGAACTGATGATTGGACATACACATTCAGCGAAGGAATCGTGTATCCTGCTTGTTTCAAAATTTCAATACAACCAAAAATATAACTGGCAAATCCAGAAGGACTATGATGAATATCTAAAATACTGACATGTTCTTGAAGATTGGCGGAATAAAAATGGTGTTGTCCATCATCACTGAAACTTAACTGTACCGTTGTATGTTGAGGAATCGCTGTTGGCAGCACAAAACCATCGTTGTAATCGGTATGTTCGCCCAGTAAATTCACCCTTCCCGGTGCATTAGCTTGAGTTACTGATAATGTGCCGAATATTTGGAGAAAATCCATAAGTATTTTTTAATAGAAAATTAATTAAATATTGCACATCTGTCTAGAGGTTTAACTTTTTAGAAAAACCTAAGTAGATGATATTTGCGAATGTTTATGAGGTTATATTCTAACTCTGTTTTATTGCTCATAACATTGTATAACTTGATAAAATTTCCTAGAAAAGCTTCCAAGTATTAACAATTACAGACTAACTTCATATTAGATAACTCTTTGAGCAGAACCAACGTTGAAACTAAGGTAATTCTTCAGGCTGATGTATTGATAAGTTAATTTTTAGAAAAATAGCAGCAACAAAGCCAACAATATGGCAAAAAAAGTCTATGCAATTTTTAACAAATCACACGGAAACAAAAGAAAATCAATCTAATTACATTAATCCTGACAATTCCGGCGAGAACCGCTAACTCAGGTGCAGAAGGATAGTGTAATCACTAAACAAGATTTGCCAAATAAGCGATTACGTTATGACTTAACTTTGGTAATCTTGAGTGCTTGCTTATTTGTCACTGCCATTTACTACGGAATTATTAACCCCTAATCTCGCTTTCCTGAACAGAGTAAATGTTATTTCTGATATGGGACACATCATCATTGTGTCCCTTTGATTTTTCTACATTTCCAAAGGTACTGCACGCAATCTTCCATCCACCTCAACATTAGGAAAGTTAGAGTCAAAAGTCAGGTTTTCTAGCTTTTTATTCTTGAGGATGACAAAAGTATCTTCAACCTTCGCTCCTGATAAACTAGGATTCCAAGCGATCGCCATATTTTCTGTTAAAAAGTCGTTTGTTAGTGGATTGGCGACAATCTCTCTGGCTAAATAGCCTGTAGTTCCTCCTTGGTGATGTTCGTGGATAGCATTGGGGAAACCATGCTGTTCATAAGCTTGGGCTAGTGCAGAATAAACTGCGTCAAGAGTTATTCCCGGCTGAGATGTAGATAGGGCGATGGCTTCTATTTCTCACACATGACGATGTAATTCAGCTTCATTTTTTGAAAGGCTACCAAAACAAACAAAGCGCGTGAGGTTGGCATATAAACCATATCCTCTAGCGCAAAATACTAACATTGCCTGCCTTCCAAGTTTTTCTCCGGTTGGGGTAGCATGACGATACAAAGGTAAACGTCTGTCTCCAGCTACCAGTGTCAGCGCTGGATGTAAACCTCTAGCCCACAATGCTTCTGCACCTGCACCCGCTAATTGATATTCTGTCCAGGTAGGACGAGCAGCTTTGAGTACTTCTGTCATCGCTGCGCTGGCTTTTTGTCCGACTTGGCGATCTGCGTCTGTCTGAGGTGTTGAAACCCAATCTTCATCAGCCAATAGTCGCTGTGGTTGAGGTTGGTAGTCAAAATCGTACATTAGCGATCGCAACTACCACAACCTGTAACTTTATACCGAAACTGGCATTTCCAGATTTACAGCCACCGCTTGTAACTCTTTTGCCTTCTCCTCCGGTAAAGCATCATTCGCAAACATCCCGGCGGCGAGTTCTGTTCCCGCCAAATACTTCAGCCTTTCACTGGTACGATAGGGTGGATAAAACTGGGCGTGTAAGTGGGCTTCGGGATGGGCTAATCCGTCAGTTGGCGCACCAAACCAAGCCATTAAATAAGGAAATGGGCGATTCCACAAACCGTCATATTTGAGAGTGACGGTTTTTAATGCTTTGGCAAGTCCCCAACGTTGTGCTGGATTAAGTTCCATAAAACTGCTAACTGGCTGTTTAGGCGCAATCCAAACTTCATAAGGATAACGAGCGCACACGGGGACGAAGGCGATCGCATCTTCATCTTGATAAATAATTCGTTGGTTGTCGGCAATTTCCTGCTGAATTAAATCTTGCAGTAAACCCCGCCTATGTTCTTGATAATACTCCTGTTGCATTGCTAACATCCGCGCTGGCACAGGGGGAACGAAAGGATATGCGTAAATCTGTCCATGTGGATGGTGCAAAGTTACACCAACTTCTACACCTTTGTTTTCAAAGGGCAACACATATTGAATCTGCGGATTTGCCCCTAGTTCGCGGGTGCGATCGCCCCACACTTCCAACAGCAAATCCAGGTGCGCCAATTCTAGGGAACTGAGGGAAGCACTGGCATTTTGAGTAAAAACAACTACCTCACAAGCTCCATTGGCGGGTAACGTTTCCACAATGGTTTCCGGTGGATTGTTGGCTGTGAGGCTCATGGAGGGAAAGCGGTTATCGAACACTGCCACGTCATACTTACCTTGGGGAAGTTCTGTGGGAAACTTCGGGTTGGTGGTAGGTGCCAGGGGGTTATATTCTGGGGGCGGCATGAAAGTCCGGCCTTGACGGTGACTAGCGTAGGCTACCCATTCGCCTCGCAAGGGATGCCAGCGTAGATGGGGATTGGCTTGTACTGGCTCATGACTGGGGCTAGTAGCTTCTAACTGACTAGTAATTGGGTAACGACTATATAAGGTGAGTTTGCGTCCGTCGGGCTTTAACAGCTTGTGGGAGTACATAATCCTTGTCCTGAGAGGGTGGCAGCGCGGATTGCTTCGATAGGGAATTTCGGTGTGCGATCGCTGTACAATAAACCGTTAGCTTCTTGGAAGGTATCTGTGAATTGTGTGTAACAGAAACCGCTAAATAGTTCAATGTCATTGACTGTTTCCAGCAAGGCAGCATATTTCATTTCTAGTTCGGAGATACTTGAGCAGTTTTCATATCCCCAAGCTTGATCCGCGTGAGGTTGATCCAGAGGCGCATAGGCAATCCCACCAAACTCGGTTAACATGACTGGTTGTCAGTAATCTGTACCAAAAATTACTATAGATTCCCTTTTACCTAAAGCAGCTTGTAAAACTAAGGGAATGAGATGAGTTTCGGGGATATGATCTTCGCCTAGCAATCCATTGGGTTCAGCCCCGGCGGCATTAAAATAACGAAAGCTGACAGACTTGAGATTGTAAGCAATATCAAAATCTGACAAAATTCTTTCTACCATCCACTTAGTAGTAGCATAAGGACTAATGGGGCTTTGCGGATGGTCTTCAGTTAAAGGAATAAATTGCGGTACACCATAAAGAGCGCAAGTAGAAGAGAAGATAAATTTATTAATTGATGCCGCTAACATTGCTTCTAACAGCGTCAAAGTACCGACAACATTATTGCGATAATATTTAGCTGGCTCAGTTACAGATTCACCCACAGCAATATAAGCAGCAAAGTGCATAACTGCGGCTATATTATGTGTAGCAAATAGTTGATCGAGAAGAGGGCGATCGCTCATATCCCCTACAATCAGCTTAACCTGCAAAACTTCCTCGACAATTTCTCGATGCCCATTTGAAAGATTATCTAGGACAATAACCTCATACCCTGCGGTTTTTAGAGCTAATACTGCATGAGAGCCAATATATCCGGCTCCCCCTGTAACTAAAATAGTTGACATAATTAAAAATTAACGAATACAAGTTAGTGAATTGTGAATGTGAAGCAACACATTGTGAATGTGAAGCAACGCATTGCAATTGCGAAGCAACGCATTATAAATGCAAAGCAACGCATTGCAATTGCAAGTCAATACATTGTGAATGCGAAGCAACACATTAGGATTGCAAGATGGTAAATATTGAATGGCTAGTTTTTAGTTATTTCCTCAAAGTAGCGAGACATAGCACTGTCGAGGCAAGGCATAATTTCACCGCGATCGCTACCGAGTACACTGTAAATTGGGCGGGGAGCAATTAAACCTAGTTCTTGTGTAGGTAACGCAATCAAATTACTCACACTCACACCTGCGTGTTTTGCTGCTAGTCGGGCTAAATCAGCCCACGCGATCGCACTTTTATTAGCCAAATGCTACAAACCGCTTTCACCATCAATTAATAAATCGAGACTAGTATGAACAAGATCCGGGATGTATGTAGGTGAAATAATGGCATCTTCAGCCACAACAAATTTATTTCCCGGCTCTGGACGATGCCACCATCCTGGTGTATTAAGTAATGGATGATAAGGTTGATTACCTGTAGCTAAATCACGAACTAATTTAGCGATCGCAGTTGGTCTAGGCTGGGGAGAACGTAAATCAAATACGCCTGGTTCGTAATAGCCTGCGGAACGAGTTACTAAGCTATTCCAGTCGTAACTACCTAAAAGCGCCCAAGCTGTAATAGCACGAATATCTACACCTTCAGCTTGTAATTTCTGTACAGCATTCCAAGCTTCGTATAACCAACGTAATTGTTCCTCACGGGTACAGCTAAGGTGAATTTCCGTCACAGCCATTGGTAAGTTGTAACGTTCCCAAACTTCTTGCAGTAATGTGTACACACCTGCAACACTATCGGTACAAACTCGCACCGCCTCAACATCAGCATATTTGTCCCACCCATTACCACCATGCGTCCAAGTTGGATAATTTTCTAGATGCTCATCTAAAAAGCGATCGCTTGTAAGGTAATGATTAATGCCAATAATATCTGGTGGACAGTAAATATTTTGACAAACTTCTTCCAGATCCGTCTCGCTCAAACCACAATAAAGTAAGTAACCCCACATAGAATGAGTTGGGGTAATGCGACCACATAATAAATCAAAGCTTAACCAACGCCGTTCATTTTCAAATTCTGCTTGATAAGCTAGTTTTGCTGTAGTGTAAGTTTTACCTAAGTCTTCCGTTTGTACAAGTTGAGCATGAGGATTAATTTCTCGAATTGCTTGCATTGAAAATGCGATCGCTCGACACTCCACTAATAAAGCACGGGCAAAAGTTACATTATCCCGTCCGTGAGGATACCAGTGACCATACATCCCACTAAATCTTGCTGTTGTTAGTGGTTCGTTAATGGGAGTGTAATATCTGATCCAAGGATATCGCTCGGCAACTGCACGGGCAAACTCAGCTAATTTTTGCGGAAATTCTGGATCTATTAAACTGGTATCACGGGGGCCGCTACCATGATGGACTAATCCGACAATTGGCTAATCAAAAAGGGATTACTACCCCAACTACTTTAAGCCCAAAATATCAGGCTGCGATCGCCAGACTCTCACAATTTTCTGGCGGAGATTTTGACCAAGCATATAAAGAAGAAGCTGGGATTAACTTACATACAGAATATTTTGTTGTGCAACGACGTGAGTCACAACTTGGACAAGACTCAGATTTACAGGCATTTGCTACTAAAAATATACCCATTACCCTGAGACACTTACAAATGGGGCAACGCTTGTTAACTCAAGCCACTCCGCAATCAAGCAAGGGTAATTAATTTCCCTAATTGAAACTAGAACTGAAGTTAAATTCAGTCACAATATACCAACTTTATCTATTTTTTCCCAAGGTAAATCTAGATCCATCCTTCCTACATGGCCATAAACTGCAAGTTGGCGATAAAAACCACCTGGATGAATTGTCGGTAAATGTCTTAAATTAAATTGTTTAATAATTCCTGCCAAGCGAAAATCAAAATGCTTTTCTAATAAATTAGTAATTTCTTCGTCAGAGATTTTCCCTGTGCCAAAAGTTTCTACTTGAACACTCACAGGACGAGACAAACCAATGGAATAACTGAGTTGCACTTCACATTCATCTGCAAGTTTGGCAGCAACGACATTTTTAGCTGCATAACGGGCAATATAAGCGCCTATCCTATCTATCCTAATTGGGTCTTTGCCACTCAAAGCTGAACCACTATGTTTAGAATATTCGCCGTAGGTATCGATCGCGTTTTTTCTGCCAGTTAAGCCAGAATGGACTGCTGGCCCACCTTTAATAAATGCGCCATCGGGATTAATAAATATTCTAGTTTTGGCATCGGGTCGAATTTCTTCATTCTCAAAAACAGGATTAATTACTATTTCTTTAATATCATCTTGTAATTGCTGTAAATCAGGTTTACCTGCTTTATTTTGACTGGCAATTACAGTAATACTATGTATTCTATCAGGACGGCGATTTCGATATTCTACTCCGACTTGAGTTTTACCATCAGGTGTTAGATAGGGTAATATATTTCTGTGTCTAACTTCACTTAATTGTCTGGCTAATTTATGGGCCAACCAAATTGGCAGAGGCATTAGGGTATAAGTTTGATTACAAGCAAAACCAAAGACTGTTACTTGATTTGTCACGGTAATTTTTTCTATCTCTTCATCAGATAAATTATGCTCATCAAATAAGTGAGTTTGGCTGGCTGGCAATTCTCGCAAGCTGGTCAAAATACTACAAGTTTTGCTATTAAATTCTTTTTGTTCGTAACCAATTTGTTCAATTACTTGTCTGGCAATATTGGTAAAGTCTACATTGGCATTTGGTTCAAATCGGGCAGCAATAAATAATATGCCTGTGGAAGCAGCACATTCGGTAATGACTCTGGCGTAGGGGTCTTGTTGTAAGAATCGGTCTACTATGGCATCACTGATTTGATCACACAATTTATCAGGATGTCCTTCGGTGACTGATTCTGATGTGAACATGAAGTCTTTTTTCATAATATTTAGTGTATTGGCGCGACATTTTTTTAACGAACCGCAAAGGACACAAAGTTCGCAAAGAAAGAGGAAAATCAGAGGAATAGCATTGCTTTATCTCAGAAGGCAAATTTGATGGATTACTAGCCTCAAGTATGAATACTAAGATTACTTAATCTTCTTCCTTTGTGTCCTTTGCGTCCTACCCTGCGGGAAGCCGCTGACGCGTCTATGTGGTTCGTTTTTTTTAGTTAACAAAACTCTAGAGTTACAGATTATTATCTGGCATAAGTAATGGTGGAACACCATTGATATTTGGCTGAATATTCTTTGTTGATTCGCTTAACAATAAAGGCCACAAAGCACTACCAATGATGACAGCAGTATCCACAAAGTTAATTGGGGTAATCTTTAAGAGATTTCTTAAAGGTGGCAGAGCGATCGCTAAAATTTGAATAGCAAAGGAACCAACAATGGCAGCATTTAAATAGCTATTACGTGGGAGTTTTTCTTTGCTAAATAGGCTGTGATGTTCGGAACGACAACTAATTGTATGCAGCAATTGGCTTGAGGTCAGGGTGAAAAAGGCAATTGTACTAGCTTGGGGGCTAAAACCATATCTGCGGAGGGCGTAGGCGTAAGCGAGTAAGGTACTAACAGATAATCCGGCGGACTCAAAGACGATTCGACCAAAGTCGGATTTTTTAATGATTGGTTCGTCGGGGTTGCGTGGTGGTTGACTCAAAACTTCTGGTTCTGGGGCTTCCATCGCTAAGGATAAACCAGGGAAGATGTCGGTAACTAAGTTTAGCCAGAGTAATTGAATTGCATTTAAGGGTTCGCCAATACCTGCTGCGGTGGCGGTGGTCATCACCATGATTTCGCTGAGGTTGGTGGCGAGGAGGAAATGTACAGATTTGCGGATGTTGTTGTATATTGTCCTTCCGCGACTGACGGCGACAATCATGGTTTCGAGTCGGTCGTCTTCCAGGACGATATCTGCAACTTCTCTGGCGACATCTGTACCGCCTTTCCCCATAGCCACACCAACTTGGGCGGCTTTTAAGGCGGGTGCATCGTTAATACCATCTCCGGTCATAGCGACGACTTTCCCGGCGGCTTGCAAGGCTTGGACTATTTGCAGTTTATTGCTGGGACTGATGCGGGCGAAGACATCTACTTTGTCGCTGAGGGCGGTTAAGGCTGCGGGGGTGAGATTATTGAGGTTGCTGGAGTCGAGAATTTCTAATTGTTGTTCTTGACTTAATTCTAATTCTTTGGCGATCGCGTAAGCTGTGGGGCTTTGGTCGCCGGTAATCATCACGGTGGCGATACCGGCTTGATGAAAGTCGCTAATAAGTTGTTTTGCACCTTTGCGGATGGGGTCGGCCATACCGACTAAACCCAACCAAATCAAGTCTAATTCATGATTATTATTGCTTTGAAACTCGTTAATGTGGTTGTAGGCTACACCTAATACTCGTAATGCTTTCCCTGCCATGCGATCATTTTCTATAGCGATCGCTCTTTTATCTGCTGGGGTTAATTCTACTATTTCTCCATGTTTTACCCATGTTTGGCAAAGTTCCACCACTTCGGCGGGGCTACCTTTAACGGCGACAAACTTTTTCTCATCATGAATTTGATGAATTGTACTCATCAGGTTGCGATTTTCTGACCGCAGGTTGGTTTGCACTAGAGGATACTTTTGTTTGAGGTCGATGATATCTACCCCAGAACTAATGGCCATGTAAATCAGGGCGTTTTCGGTGGCTGAACCGATAACTTCATACTTACCATTTCCCTCGCGGCTGACTTGGCTTTCGTTGCAGAGAACTGAGACATGAATTAGTTTTAATAGTTCATCGTTGTGATAGGGATTAATTTTTTGTTCCCCTGTGATAAATTCTCCGTCTGCAACTTTGATGTTGTGGGTGTTGCTTTGAATTTCCACGACTGACATTTTATTTTCTGTCAGTGTCCCGGTTTTATCCAGACAAATTGTCTGGACTGAACCCAAGGCTTCAACTGCACTCAAACTCCGCACTAGAACGCGGTTGCGGCGCATATCGCGGATACCCAGGGCGAGGGTGGTAGTAGCGACGGTGGGTAAGCCTTCGGGAACCGCAGCCACGGCGAGGGAAATGGATGATTTCAACATCTGTACTAAGCCGTATCCTCGCCACACACCCAAACCGAAGACTAAACCACAAATACCCATACTGATTAATACCAACTGGCTGCCTACTTGGTCTAGTTGTTTGGCGAGGGGTGTTTCCATTGCGGTGGCTTCGCCCACAAGTTGCTGGATATTGCCCATTTCGGTAGATTGACCTGTGGCGACCACTACCGCCAGTCCTTGACCACCTGTGACAAAAGTGCCTTTATAGGCCATGTTCACGCGATCGCCTAATGGGATATCTTCACCTATAAGCAAATCATCAGTTTTAGTTACAGGCAGACTCTCCCCAGTTAAGGCAGATTCATCAATACTCAGGTTATCTGCTGCAATTAAACGGGAATCTGCGGAGACATAAGTGCCTGGTTTGAGGGCTAAAATATCGCCTAAAACTACATTTTCTGTGGGGATTTCTTGCAGGTTGCTGTCTCTAATTACCCAAGTTGATGCAGGTTCTCGATTTTTGAGAGAGTGAATGATTTTTTCTGATTGGCTTTCTGTGGTATAACCAATTGCCGCATTGAGAATTACTACGCCTAAAATTACCGCCGCATCAATCACTCCACCCGTGAAAATTGACACCCCCGCCGCCACTCCGAGTAATGCCACTGGCAGAGATTTAAATTGTTCAATAATAATGCTGAAATCGGAGCGTGTTTCTGTATGCGAGAGGACATTAGAACCATATTTTTGCAGATTGGCGCTGGCTGATGCACTGGATAATCCATCAGTTGGCGAGGTATGTAATTGGTGAACCACTTTATTAACTGGCAGTAAATACCAATCTTCTCCCTTTTGTTGTTGGGTATTAGTAATAGTTGGTTTACTTACTTTTAATTTTTTCTCGCTTTTATTTGCTGCAATTAACTTGGTTTTTTCTTTGTATGTTAATAAAACTTTTTCAATAAGAGTGCCTATGTCTTTATAGCTTTTTTCTTGGGGAAAATAAACCAAAATTTTGCTGGTTAAAGGATTAGCATTCACCAACTTTATTTCTGGATAATTTCCTAGCGATCGCTCCAGATAATTTTTGAGTTCTGCTGAATTGTGAAGTTCTTCTATTTTATATCTAGCTCTGCCTTTAACTTTAGTATGTATTGCTTGAATCACTGCAATTTTTGCCCCCGTGTTTGCTCTTGCAAAACTGCAATTTTTAAATGTATCTCCATTGTCAAATTATAGATGATGAAACTCTCATTGCTGTTAACAGCAATGTTAAGAGTTTCAAAGTTTATCCCTTAATAATCAGGCTCAATTGATTAATTTTTATTTACATTTATTCGCTGTGATTCCTCAGTAACGTTAAGTTTTATGAAACTATCAAAGGCAAACCATGCTAATATATACCAAGATATCTCTCCAAACTTAAATCCTTGTTTGATTAACTGAGTAAGGGCAAATAAACCAAGACCTAAAGGTACTATCAATCGCAAATCAGCGGCACCGTTAGTCATTGTGTAAACATCGGCATTAAAATCAGACATTACATTTAACAAATCTTTAGCGATCGCTGATTTCCCGTCTGTTAAATAAATTGGAGAAGTTGAGCCATTTCTATAATTAACTTCCTCGGTTGTTGGTCGAGTGCGAACATCGCCTGTTACGGCTGCGACTGTTTCTTGATAACTTTGAGATAGATTTATACCTTCTTTAATAGCCGTTTGGACTAGAGGTTGTTTGATAACTTCAGCTATTAGGACAATTATCGGTGAAAAAATAATCGCGGTCAAACCGTCAACAATTTCTGGTAAATTCACTTTTTCCCAATCAAAGGTAGACTCCATAGTCATATCTCCTCTAGCAGCGACTAATCACTATAGAAGCGTAATCAAACTATTAGCTATTTCCATCGTCCAAAAGTCACAGACATAATTTTAAATTTCCATCTCTAGCATTACTTATGTTTGAGTAATTCAGCTTTTTGACTTCTCTAAGGATGCCGAAATATATTAGTCTATCCAGCAAAATTCTGTCTTTAGACTCAAGTAATCAGCGTAAGTAAATGTTAAGAATAAAAAATAGATTACACCAGAATCAAATATTGGTTGTAATCCATAAAATCTAGGTAAATAAATTAAGAGAAAAAGGTGTTATGGCAATTTCCACAAACAGCGATCGCCAAATTCAAGAACTGCAAACCTTAATTAAAGGTATTGACTATGGGATGTTGACCACAGTCAATGATGATGGTAGTTTGCACAGTTGTCCAATGCACTCTATTGATGAACTAGATACAGATGGGACACTCTGGTTTTTTACTAGCGCTAATTCTCATAGAGTTAGTGAAATTGAACATAATCAGCAAGTGAATGTTAGCTTTACATCATCGCAAAATCAGCGTTATATTTCTATTTCTGGCACAGCACAACTACTACAAGACCGCCAAAAAATGGCAGAGTTATGGAAACCAGAATTACAAACTTGGTTTTCTCAAGGATTAAATGAACCAGATTTAGCTTTACTCAAAGTGAGTATTAAACAAGCTGATTATTGGGATAGTCGTTCTAGCTATCATCCCCAACATATAAACTTGTCTTGAATATCATCCATTTAAAACAGGAGGGTAATAATTTTATGCCCTATCAACAAATTGATGAATTACCAGATGCAGTAAAAGACCACTTACCCAAACACGCCCAAGAAATCTTTCGGGCTGCATTTAATAGTGCAGTAAGAGAATATGATAACGAAGAAAGTGCTTTCCGGGTGGCGTGGAGTGCGGTAAAGCGTGATTACAAAAAAGGCGAAGATGGTCAGTGGTACAAAAAATCAAATAATTAACATGTAATTGATTTTACTGCTGGTCAAAATAAGTGCCAAAAAGCTCTTTCTTTAGTTAGACGCTAACAAAAGTCATAAAAGTTATTTTTCTTACTGGCAGTAGTAGTAAACTTCGATCCTGGGGATTTAAACAAACAATAGTAAAATTCTTGAGCATTCAAGATGAGTAACTAAAAGTTTGTCATGTTCCCAGGTTATTTCGTATTTTTAAACATCATCAACAAGATTCGTTTTGAGAATTTAGTTCTGGCTCACTTTGCAGATGGGTATGATTGATATGCTGAATTAAGCTTTCCGCCATCTCCACAGCCACAATCATTAATTGCTGTTCCATCTTTCCATATCCTCCTTCATCGCTAACCTGGGGGTAAATGTGAGGGTTAGATAGCATGGCGGCTAGTAGTTGAGTCGCAGTTTCTTTTAATTCATACATTTGTAAATTCACACCCTAATTACCTCCGGTTCCCAGCTTTGTCCTGATTCTAAAAAGTGCAGCACTATCTGTCCTCCGACTAACGGGGCGACATCTTAATTTAAAATATCTATCATTAGGTGGGCGCTTTTTTAGCTAAAATGTAAGTCTCCACTTGAAAACGTGCTACTCTGTTCCCTGTTACTTAGCTCAAATATGTTTAGTAATCAAACCAGATTCTTCATCTCTGGCAATGCAATTAAGCAAAAACTCATAATAGATATATAGCGTTTCTCATTTTAGTGGTGTACATTTCTTTAATGTCAGAGATTAAAGGCTGGGGAAGATCTACTTAATTAGATTGGTAATTGCTATATGAAAAAACGCTATTTTTTAGAGGCTGGTGCCGTATTAACAGGTGCAGCCTTATTATCACAGTTTATTAATCCAAGAGGAGAAATCGTGGCAAGTTCTAACACTGAGTTTGAAGTTACCAAATCTGAAGATGAATGGAGCAAAATATTAACAAAAGAACAGTTTTATGTTTTGCGTAAACATGGAACTGAACGTGCTTTCACCAGTCCCCTTGATAAGGAGTATGCACAAGGTACTTATGTGTGTGCGGCTTGTGACTTACCACTGTTTAAATCAGATACCAAATTTAACAGCGGTACTGGCTGGCCAAGTTTCTTTCAACCCATTGAAGGTGCGATCGCTACTACTGTAGATAGGTCGTTGTTTATGACGCGTACAGAAGTACATTGTAGGCGTTGTGGTGGACATTTAGGCCATGTATTTGCTGATGGCCCTGCACCTACAGGTCAACGCTATTGTATGAATGGTGTGTCGTTGAAGTTTATCCCTGCTTAACTAATCAAAGTGCGATCGCTTCTATAACTCAATAGCCCAAAAGCCCAGTTTTCTAAAAAACTGGGCTTCTGCTTTTTTACGAATTATTAAAAATACAGCTATTTTTAATAAAAATATACTTACGTATTGTATCTCTATCTTATACCAAGTTGAAAAATATTGGCAATATAATATATTAATTAAATGCGTCACAACTCTAAAAGCTTTACCGTTACTACCCTTATACTTTCTCTGTTTTGTTTTATAGGACTATCAGCAAATAATGTGTTAATCAAGCAGACATTAGCACAAACTGTTACTCAACCTAACCGCAAAGCACAAGCAGATAAACTCTACCAACAGGGAGTGCAACAATATCGACGTGGATATTATGACGATGCAGTGAAAAGTTATGAACAAGCCTTAGCTATTTACCGCCTACTAGATGATAAAAAAGGAGTTGGGCAAACTCTCAATAATTTAGGACTGGTTTATAATTTAATATTTCAATACCAAAAAGCATTAGAACTTTTGCAACAAGCTTTAGCAATTCGCCAACAAATCAAAGACCGTACAGGTGAGGGAGAAACTCTTGATAATCTTGGCGCAACTTACTTCAACTTAGATCAAAATGAGCAGGCTTTAGAAACATTACAGCAAGCTTTAGTAATTCGCCGTGAAGTCAAGGATAAAGCCGGAGAAGGAGTTACTCTTAGTAGAATTGGGTTAACTTATTCTTATTTAAAACAACAACCTAAAGCTTTAGAAATTTTACAGCAAGCATTAAAAATACATCAAGAAATTGGAGATAAATTTCAAGAAGAATATACTCTATCTAGAATAGGGATAGTTTATAAAACTATATCAAACTATCCTCATGCTTTGGAATGGTTTAATAAAGCTTTAGCTGCCAGTAGAAAAGTAGGAAACCGTGCATTTGAAGGAAGATTGCTATATTTTATTGGGCTTACATATAGCAACCAAAAAAAAGATGACATCGCTTTAGATTCTTACCGCCAAGCCTTAGCAGTTCAACGCGAAATTAAAGACAAAACTATTCAACTGAACACTTTAAAATTAATTATTTCTCAATATTTAGTAATTGCTACAAATGCTAATGTCAGTGGGATAACATCTCAAGCAAAAGATATATCTAATCAAACAGTTAAGTTGGCTGAGGAAGCTTTAGTTATTGCTAAAGAGTTGAATAAAGCAGACCAGGAAGCCGACGCATTAAGAGCATTAGGAAGTGCTTACCAATATTTAGGAGATAATCAAAAAGCCATTGAATTATTACAGCAATCAATTAAAATTGCGCGACAAATTAAAGCACTTGATACAGAACATTCTGCTTTATCTAACTTAGCATCAATTTATAGTAACCAGGGAGAAAATCGCAAAGTAATTGAGTTAAGACAGCGAGAATTAGAAATTTATAGAGAACAGAAAGATACTGCCAATGAAGTTAGTGTATTATTAACTATTTGCAGTACATATAATGTATTGACAGATTATCAAAAAGCAATTGAAGCTTGTCAACAAGCTTTAGTTAAATCAAAAGACATAAAAATTACTGAATTACCACCTACAATACAAGATTATGCTCTAAGTTATCCAGCCTCTGCTTTACAAGGCTTGACTCTTATTTATAAGAATCTTGGAGAATACGAGAAAGCACTAGATTTTGCTAAACAAAGTTTAAGTGCAGTACAAAATCTTCACCGACCAAAATTAGAAGCTGATGCGTTAATTTATTTAGGTTATGTATATCAGGATTTACAAGATTTTCCTAAAGCTATTGAAGTTACTCAGCAAGCTTTAGATATTACCCGTCAAATTAAGGAACCGAAGCTAGAAGCAGATGCTTTAGAGCAACTCAGTGGAATTTATATACGAAAGGGAAATTATAACTCTGCTATTGAGTTAGCACAACAAATGTTAACTATTGGTAAACAGTTACAAAACTCAGGGATAGAAGCAGATGCTTTAGATAAATTAAGTGAAATTTATCTAAAACAAGGTAACTATCAAAAAGCTTTGGAATTAAGACAACAGCAATTAGTAATTTTTCAAAAAAGTAATAAACGTTCTTATCAAATTGCTACTTTAAGTAAATTCAGTGACATTTACCTTTTATTAGGAGATACACAAAAAGCTATTGAAGTAGCAAATCAAGCTTTAACAATAGCAAGGCAATTAAAAGCTCCAGAGTATGAAATGCAACCTTTAACAAGAATTAGTAGAGCATACAATACACAAGGAGAATATGAGCAAGCAATAAAATACGCTCAACAACATTTGGTCATAGCTCAAAAATCCCAAAATTTCGTAAATATCGCACTTGCTTCACTTAATCTTAGTAATGCCTATGATTCGCTAGGAGAATATAATAAAGTCATTGCTATAGCAGAACCAGGATTATTATATACTAAAAAATCTCATATTCGTCCTCTAGAAGCTCAAAGTTTGCTTTATTTAAGCATTGCTTATACCAGCATTGGTAATTACCAAAAAAGTAAGGAATTAGTAGAGCAAAGTTTAGCAATTATACGAGAAATTAAAGACAGTTCTTTAGAAGCTCAAGCACTAGCTTCTCTAGGGAATATTTACAGAAATATCCAAGCTTATCCCCAAGCTTTAGAGCTATCACAACAAAGTTTACAAATTGCTCAAGCAATCAAAAGTCCTGCATCTGAGGTATACGCGTTAGCTAATCTTGGCGATACATATAGTAATTTGGGTGCTTATCAAAAAAGCAATGATTTTTATCAACAACTCGTAGTTAAACAACGACAACTAAAAAATCGTAATGGAGAAGCGTTTGCTTTACTGGCGATCGCAGGTAATTATTACAATACTGGAGAAGCGCAAAAAACTGTAGACTTTGCCCAACAAAGTTTAGCTATTTTAAAAGCAAGTAAAAAACCAGCCTGGGAAATCATACCACATCGGATGTTAAGCCTAGCCTACGGTGAATTAGGCAATGATCAACAAGCAATACAGGAAATACAAACAGTTTTAGCATTTGCTAGAAAGGTGCAGAACCCAGTTTATGAAAAAGATGCGCTGACTGTTTTAGGAGATTTACATCGCAAATTTGGCAGAAAACAGCAAGCAATTACAGCTTATCAACAGGCGTTAACAATTCAAACACCTACAGAAGTTACAGGTGGTGGTTGGGGTATTTATGCTGGGTTAGGTCGTACTTACGCTGATTTAAATCAACCAAATGTGGCAATTACTTACTACAAACAATCTGTCAATGGAATTGAACAAGTCCGTCGTAATATTGAAGGATTACCACCACAGTTACAAGCATCTTTCTTGCAAACAAAGATTGATTTTGGCAAAGTAACCACCTCTGATATTTATCGCCAACTGGCAAATTTATTACTGGCTCAAGGTAGAGGAAAAGAAGCAACACAGGTTTTAGAATTACTGAAAATTCAAGAAATTAAAGATTTTGCCACTACTAGTATTTCTACAACAGAGAAACCAAAAGTTACTTTAAATCCAGAAGAGACAAAAATTGCTACGCCTAATCAATCAATTGTTGCTTTAGCAAAACAAATTAGCGAATGCGAAAAAAATAACTGTAAGGATAAAACGAAACTCAACGATAAACTGACAAACGTAGTTGCAGAGTTTAATCAAGAGTTAGCAAAAATCGACATAGAAATTAGAGAACGCCTAGCAAAAGATCCTGGTGCATTTCGTCCCGATAGTCCCAAAGTTTTAGAAATAGTCAAATCACAACCGGGTACAGTGATGATTTACCCCTTGGTGCTAGAAGATAAACTTTGGCTATTGCTATATTCTGGTGATGCTGCTAAAAAGTTTGAAGTCAAAGTTGGGCGAGAAGAATTAGGAAATACAGTCAAAGAATTTCGGCGGTTAATTGGAAGATGTCAAAATATTGATTGTGATGTTAAAGATATTTCGCAGATTCAGTCAGTTAGCCAAAAACTTTATACCTGGTTAATTAAACCATTAGAAGCAGAACTAAAAGAAAATAAAGTAAAAAATCTCGTGTTTGCGCTTGATAGGGTAACACGTTATATCCCTATGAGTGCTTTGTTTGATGGTCAGCAATATTTAATTGAGAATTATACTGTCTACAATGTTTTATCCGCAGATTTAACAGATACTACGGCTACCTTACCCGCAGGAACACAAAATATTTCAGTTTTAGCAATGGGAGTTTCGCAAGCGGTAGGTGATTTTCCCGCGCTAGAAAATGTCCCTACAGAGTTGAATGCAATTGTTAAAACTAAGAATAATCAACAAGGTATATATCCAGGACAAGAGTTCCTCAATAATGCCTTTGATTTTCGTAATTTACGAGACAATCTCACAGGGAATAAAATTTTACACCTGGCGACTCATGCTGAATTTGTTCCTGATAGCAAAGATGCTTCTTATTTGTTGTTAGGAAATGGGGAAAAACTGGTAATTCCTCAGATTCAAACTTTAACGGGGTTAAGCAATATTAATTTAGTTGTTTTATCTGCTTGTCAAACAGCCCTTGCAGGCTCTCGTCAAGATGGAGTAGAAATTGCTAGTGTTGCATATTCTTTTCTGAATCGAGGTGCAAAAGCAGTGATAGCTTCTTTGTGGCAAGTAAACGATCGCAGCACCAGTTTACTTATGCAGCAATTTTACAGCAATCTAGCCAATAAAAATCACCCGACAAAAGCTGAAGCTTTACGCCAAGCACAATTAACTTTACTACATAGTCATTCTAGTACTACAGAAAATAATTATTCTCACCCTTATTACTGGTCGCCGTTTATTTTAATTGGTAATGGGTTGTAATCTTTAGATCCCCGACTTCTTTAAGAAGTCGGGGATCTGAAACCATAACATTGTTGTCACCAAAAAATCATCGCATACAGCAACGATACGCCAATATTTAACAACCAAAACCCAAAATTAGCTATGGAGTAAGGAAGTTTTTTTTAGGTGTTTGGTATTATCAAAGTCAGCACTAATAACTTGAAATAATTCAACTGTACTGAGAGACTGGACAAGATTTAAACCCAGAGTTGGACTAGAAATTTTTTGGGCGTAAGCAGGATGGAGATATGAAAGATATTGTGGCTTTTTAGCAATATAAGTTTGAAAAAACGGCAGGCTGAAAGCATTTATGTAACGCCGTGTTTGCAAAACATCACCAACGATATCAGTAGGTAATGGGATTTGTCCAGATGTGGAATTTCCATCGCCAATAGCAGAGAAGTGAGTTCCACCGACAAGGGTGACAAGATACTTTTGGGAATTGGTAAACCAAGCAAAAGGTAAAATTTGCTCAAATATAGCGGGTGCGACAATATCATTGCTACTAGCAAAAATCATCACTGGTGTTTTGATTTGGCTTAAACTAGCCTTGCCAAAAATCGAACTTGTTACTGGGTTAATGGCGATCGCAGCTTTAATGCGATTATCTTGTAAATTATAATTAGCAGATTGGTTTGGTATTGCCAAAGCGCGACATTGAAATAATAAAGACATATTCCAAGTTTGATGCAGCGCTTTAGTTGTACAATCTTGTTTTAACTGAGCAAAATTAATTTTCGCACCTGCTAAAGCCAGCGCTGTGTAACCACCTAAAGAATGACCAACAACACCAATTTGTTGTAAGTTAAGTTTACCTTTAATTCGAGTATCTGATTTGTTACCTTTTTCTAGCTGATCCAAGATATATTTAATATCTAAAGGGCGATTTTGAAATTCATCGGGTGTAAATAATTCTGTTTCTTGTACTTGAATTAGCGATCGCAATTGTTGCGTATTACTCTCTGGATGCTGGGGAACAACCACCGCAAACCCATAAGAAGCTAGATGTGTGGCTAAATATTGAAAGTTACTATTATCTGTACCCAAACCATGCGAAATTACAATTAGTGGTGCAGGAAGCAGCAGATTAGGAAGATAAATATCAGTTAATAATGGGCGGTTACGGGTTGAGTCAAAATAATTTAATGTATATTTTTGTGATTTTAAACTTCCTGGTTTTTGCAAGTCTGCTAGTTGTGAAAAATTGCTAGGTTTTGGGATTGTGATAGCTTCTAGATTAGACCTTTGTGTAACTATTGCGATCGCTTGATTAGTCGCCTTTACTAAATTTTCTAGTTCTGTCGCTATATTTAAGCTACTTTCTAAATCAATCCGAATATTCTTAGCCGGATACTTGCGTAAAAGATTTAATAACGTTAAACCATCTGGTTCTGCAACAGCCAAAATTAATGCCGAACGCATCTCTTCTAATATCTGACTTTTCCCGTTAAGTCTTGAAAGGCTTGCTGGTAAAGGGCTTGAAGAACAGCACAGCATATACGGTAAATTAATTGTCATCGGGTACTAAAGGTAACAAGCAATGCTGGACTGGTGGGAGAAGAATTTTGCAACCATATCTCTGGGAGATCGCCGATTGAATGAGCGCGCAATGTCAATTGGGTATGCTCTAAGCCTTGGATTTGGGAAAGCACTGTCAGAAATCTTCAGCAATGGAACGGTACTCAAGAGAGCCTATGAGTTTTTGCCAACCCAAAAGTGCAATTTTCCAGCGTGATTGAGCCGCACTGTCAGATGACGGCAGAAAATGTTGCAGAACGCGACATAGTGCTGTGTGTTGGAGACACAACTTTTCTAGATTATGGCAGTATTGAGGTGAAAAAAGAAGGTTACGGCCCAATTGGTAAAGGGGGTAATGGTTTAATATTACACAGTGCCTTAGCGATAGAGCCTCAGAAAGGTCAATCCATAGGTCTGTTATGGCAAAAACTTTGGAATCGTGAGCCGAAACACAAGCCACCGAAAGATGAAACACCGACACAGAAGAAAAAAAGGCAAGCAGCAGCACGTAAAGAAGCCCGAAACCGCCCTTTTGAACAGAAAGAATCTTATAAGTGGGTAGAAGCTCTAACCACTGTAGAAAAGCTTGTAAGCCAGCACACACAAGTGATTCATGTTTTCGACCGCGAAGGTGATATTACAAAAGTTTTTGATCAACTTCGCCAACTCCAACACACTGGAATCATAGTTCGTGCGGCTCATAACCGTAGTTTAGATTCCGAAAGCGAACGTCTGTGGTCGAAGTTAGAAGCTCAACCTATTAGTTTTGAACAGAAAATTGAATTACCATCCACGAGCCAGCGTACTGCTCGTCAAACCAAACTAGCTATACGATTTTGTCCGGTCAATCTACGTACTCCTTATCGTTTTGATAACCGTAACCCGCTATCTGTGTATGCTGTTTATGCCACAGAAATTGATTGTCCCGAAAGCGAAACACCTGTGGAATGGATGTTGTTAACAACAGAAGTTATTGCAGATATTCAGATGGCTTCTACAATTTTACGTTGGTATACGTATCGTTGGCGTGTGGAAGAATACCATAAAATTTTCAAGTCTGGATGTCAGGTAGAAAAATACAGACTTGCTGCTGATGGGATGAAAGTTCTCATTGGTTTCTTGAGCGTGATTGCGGTAGAACTGTTGCAACTAACTTATCTACACCGCACTCAACCTGACTCTCCTGCCATTGAGATTCTTAACCCCCTTGAACTTAAGATTTTAAAAGCTAAGTCCCCCAAACTTCCCAAAGTATTAACAGTTAGCTGGGCTGTTGAAGTCATTGCCCGTCTTGGCGGCTACTTAGAACATCGAAGTAAAACACCCATTGGTATTCAGGTGCTGTGGCGAGGTTGGTTAAAATTACACGACCTTTGTGAAGGTTGGCAGCTTGCAAAAGAGACTTAACGGGAAAAGTCAGCTTCTAATATCGGTTGCGTTTGCGGTGCTTTATTGTGAATTACTTCTATAAAACGCCTAACTAAAAATTCTCCTTGTGGTGTCGAGAGAAATTGCGATACTACCGCCGGACTAGATTTTACAGGAGTAATTAAAATTCGCTGTAATTCTTGAAATTGTTTTGCAGGAATATACTTTTGATAAGTCGCTAATTCATCATTAATTACACCTTTTTTAGCATAATTTTCTAACGCAGCAACAGAAACAGAAAATTCTACAGATGAATAGGAAATATAAACTCGTTCTGCTGCTTTTACAGATTGATTAATTCCCAATATTAGTAACAATGTTGATATAAATAACAAGAGCGATTTGCTTTTCAGGGTGCTAAACCAATTACTCAATAAACTATTCATCGCTCAACTTTATTGGTGATATTGTTTCACTGGATGTTGGCTTTGGTATTGATTAACGCACCCTATTAATAATGTTAGTTTTTAAGCTTGTAGGGATAATTACGAACAAGACATACTCGCAAAAATCATAACAAATCAGCAATTACTCTGCATCGGTATAGGTGATGTAGTTTTGCATTAAATTATTCAACTCTTTTCCCCAAAGCGATCGCCATCGAACCAGCTACTACTAAAATAGCCCCAACCATCCCAGTAATTGTAATATTTTCCGCAGGGATTAAAGTAGGTACTAATATTGCCACTAACTCAACAGATATTAATGTCACAATCGGCGCTAAAGTTAGCACAGCACTAACACGCGATGCTTCCCAATGTTCTAATGATTCCGCAAAAGCACCATAAGCAATTAACGTATTTAAAGCACAAAAAATTAACATCCCCAACGGCAAATTATTCAGTTTTAAAATAGTGTCTGGTTTTGCTAAAGGTGTAAATAATAAAGCTGCACCTCCATAAATCAGCATCATGATATTGGGTGACGATAAAGATTGTAACAACTGCTTTTGTGCTAAAGCGTAAATAGCCCAAACAGATGCACCTACCACTACCAAACCACTACCAAAAATATATGTACCATGTGCGGTAATTAAATTAGCAAGTTGGTCATGGAAAAATACCACATAACCACAAATCAGTACACCCACACCAACCCATTGACGGAGTGTATAACGTTCGTGAAAAATAACTAACCCACCTAAGCCTAATAACAAAGTTGCTAATTGAATCAGCACTTCTGCATTTGCAGGAGATGTCAACGCTAAACCCTGCATAAAAAAGAAATAATTAGCCCCTAACATCAGTGTAGCGATCGCTAACAATTTCCAAGCAGCGGCAGGTAATTGTTTTAACTTTGGTAATTCACCACGTACCCCTAAATATACACTCAGTAGTACAAACGATACTAAAAAGCGAAACCAAATCACCGTATAGACATCCAGCGCTTGAACTATCACCGCCAGCGCAATTGGTAAAATTCCCCACAAGAAAACAGTTAGAAGCGATAATGCCAGCCCTAAACGCCAGCGGCCAGAATTTTGATGTAATGACATTCAGTTATGGTAACAAAACTCTAATTGCTAGTGCAGAACTCACAATAGATGGTCATTTGTAGAGAAGAAACAACACCCACAAGACAGAAGCACTTTTATACATCCATATAGTAATTACTATTCAATCAACTTTTTTAATGTAATCTTTTTAGCTTGATAAAGTTAAATCAATGTTACGCGGTCAATATCAGGCTAATAGCTTACTATAAAATTTGGTTAAATCTACTTGATGTTTTTTACTAAAAAACATGGCAATTATACCTGTCATTATTGTTGGGCTTGTGATAACGAGCCTACTTACATACTTTCTACTGAGTTTCAAGGGTAGATGGCGAAACAGGCAAAAAATTAAATCTCTGCAATCTAAACGGCTGAGATCTAGGTGGCAAAAAGTGATGATCATTGGAGCGATCGCCACAGTCGCCATCATTGCCGGCAACACCGTATCAGCACAAGTTACACCACCCTTGGCTTCCCTCAAAACAGTTACAGTACCAGAACCTGACAACCTCACAGACTTCGTAAAAAACAAAGTCGCCGCTATTAAGTTAGGAAAAGCACTGTTTTGGGATATGCAAGTGGGGAGCGATGGTGTAACCGCCTGTGCAAGTTGTCACTTCCATGCTGGTGCTGACAATAGATCGAAAAATCAGATTTCCCCTGGATTATTGCGAGTTAACACCGATAAAACAGCAAACCCAGATACAGTTTTTGATGTTGGTGGCGCACCTAACTATCAACTCCAGCCAGAAGATTTTCCCGTCCAGACTAATGATATTGTGTCGTCCCAAGGTGTATTCAACAGCGAGTTTGTGAATGCTACGCCTGGTAATCCGGTAGATCAAGTTAACTTTTTGCCAGATCCAGTGTTTAACGTCAACGGTACAAATGTGCGCCGTGTTGAACCGCGTAACACACCAACCGTAATTGACTCTGTATTTAACTTCCGTAACTTCTGGGACGGTAGAGCGCAGGAAATCTTCAATGGAGTAAATCAATTTGGGTTAAGAGATCCCAATGCTTATATTTATAAAGCCACTACTCCTGGCCATCTGGAATCTGTAAAAGTTAGCCTCAACCATGCGTCGTTAGCTTCCCAATCTGTCGGCCCGCCAATCAGTGCTTTTGAGATGTCGGCTGATGGTCGCACCTTTATAGAAATTGGTGATAAGTTTGGGGCAATTGACCATAAATCTTACAGTGTGGGCAAAGGTAAGAAACTACCTAGAGAGACGGCGAAAAAATTACTTCCCCTAAGACCACTAGCTAAACAGATAGTACATCCAGAAGATAGCGTATTAGGCACAGATAGTAGATCACCTCAAACTGGACTGCAAACTTCAACCTATGAACAATTAATTGCCCAAGCATTTAAAAATGAATGGTGGGAATCTAATCGCGTCATTCAAGTGAATGCTAACGGTAGCAAAAATTTCAGTGATAAACCAAACGGCTCCTTACCACATAATAAGTACACACTCATGGAGTACAACTTCCCGCTGTTCTTTGGACTAGCGGTACAACTCTATGAGTCTACACTTATTGCTGACGATACACCTCTTGATCGCTTCTTAGAAGGAGACACCACTGCCCTCAACGAACAGCAGCAGCAAGGAAAACTATTATTTGAAGGCAAAGCTCGCTGCACTACTTGTCACAATGGCGCAGAACTCACAAGAGCTTCAGTTAGTGCTGTGCGGCAACAACGTATCGGGATAATTAATATCCCGAACCGCAGAATTGTCTTTGACAATGGCTTCTTCAATATTGGTGTAAGACCAACTCTCGAAGATGTTGGTGTTGGTGGTAATGATCCCTTTGGCAATCCACTGTCAGAATCGCGATTATCTTTGTTAGGGACGTTTAAGCAATTGCTTGGTTCTGACCCTAATATTCTTGTTACTGCCAATGACTTATTACTTGCAGATGGTAGTTTCAAGACACCGGGACTACGCAACATCGAACTTACAGCACCTTACTTCCATAATGGTGGCTACTTGACTTTGCAACAAGTTGTGGACTTTTACAATCGTGGCGGAGACTTTCGTCAGCAAAGCGCCCTTGCCCCATTAAATTTAACGGAACAGGAGAAAGCTCAGTTGGTGGCGTTTCTTCAAGCCTTGACTGATGAGCGAGTTCGCGATGAAAAAGCTCCTTTTGACCATCCACAATTGCTCGTTCTCAATGGACATCCAGGCGACTCTACCTCTGTCACTGACGATGGTACAGGCAAAGCTACAGATAGCTTCCTAGAAATTCCTGCTGTGGGTAAGTTTGGTGGCAATGGTACACCTAATTTCTTGGAAGATTAGTAAATTAGCTAGTTTTGCAATTCACTAATATTTTCGTACTACCCCTGTATGTCTACAGGGGTTTTCTGTAGAAAACGGTTGTTGAAATATTTGCATCTTTTATTACTATCTATAGAATTTAATATTAAAAAATTATTAATTTTTAATTGTCGAGTCTAGTTTCGAGATGGTAAAAGATAGAAGTATAAAGTAGTATGTATATCTTATTGACGAAAGTACTTAGTAACAGCTAAATTTCTGGCAGTGAGAGACTATATATTGAGGATAAACTTTAGTTTTAGCTTTCAAAGTTAATTATTTATCAGGAAAATTATATTTTTTAAAAGTTTTTGCCGAAATTGTGTATTTTTTACCATTATCTTTACTCAGCGGGTGACACAATCATACTTACTATTTATTCGCTAAGGAATTGTGAAGAAAAATAATACATAACTGCATAATATCTCTCAAAACTGAAGCCAAAAGTCTGCCAGAGAATATCAGACAACTTCAGGAATTTTTAGGTTGCTTCTACTGATGGCAGCCAAAAATTTTATTGGTAAAAATTAAAAATTAACTCATAATCTTTATCAGGGTTAAAGTAAATGAATAAAGTAACTTTTTATGTAATTTTGTTGCAAGGTTTATTATTAGGAATAGGAACGGCTAATGCTGAGTCTCTACGGACTAACAAAGACAATAAAGCTTTAAATGTTAACCAGCTTGCAGAAATTACAGGCAGCAAAAATAGCCAAGAACCTACCTGGAAAAAATTACCATCGCCGCAAGTTTGGGTAATTAATCAAGATAAAAAAGTCCAAATTCAACCATTTACTTGGGTCGTCAAAAATATCAAGCAAGCAGAAAAACAACCCTTTTTAGAAGTGGGTAAACCCAGCAATAAACCAGAAAAAAAGCCAAATAATCCTGCGAAACCAGCAGCTAAAGATGATTTAGAAGCATTTGATGAAGTAATTAAAGATGCTGAAAAAAAAGAGGGACTATTTACTCTCTATCGCAATTCTAAAAAGAATAAAGTTTACCTAGAAATTAAACTAGAACAGTTAAATAATAATTATTTAGCAACTGCCACATTAGAATCGGGAATTGGCGAACGAGGTATTTATAGCGGTATACCTTTGCAAGATTTTTTGTTTTATTGGCAGCGGGTAGGCGACAAATTACACTTTGTTGTTCGCAACGTTAATTTTCGCACGCGGGATGGAGATCCACAAGCGCGATCGCTGGCTCGGTCATTTAGCGATTCAATTCTCTATATGTTACCAATCAAAAGCGTTCATCCCCAACGCAAAACTATCCTCATCGACCTCAGTGATTTACTCCTTTCCGACTTAGCCGGATTATCTGCAAGTTTAGGTGTGACCGCCACTACAGACCAATCATACTTTGGTGAGGCGAAAGCTTTTCCCCAGAACGTCGAAATTGAGTCGGTATTAAATTTCTCTAGTGGAAGTAGTAGTAGTCGAGATAATCAACGGCTGAATTTCGCCTCCCTCGCTGACGACCGTGGCTTTACTTTACGCGTCCACTACAGTCTTTCACAATTACCCAATAATAATTACCGCCCACGTTTAGCCGACGAACGAGTGGGTTATTTCATCACCGCTTATCAAGACTTAACCAAAGACAGCGGCGACCCCTTTGTGCGTTATGTCAATCGCTGGAATTTAGAAAAAGAAGACCCCAAAGCCAAAATCTCCCGTCCCAAAAAACCAATTGTTTTCTGGATTGATAATGCAGTCCCTTTAGAATATCGTGATGCCATTAAAGAAGGCATCTTAATGTGGAATAAAGCTTTTCTCAAAGCCGGATTTAAAGATGCGATTGAAGCCAAACAAATGCCAGATAACGCCACCTGGGAGCCAGCGGATATTCGCTACAATACAATTCGCTGGATAAACACAGTCGATGGTTATTTTGCAATGGGGCCATCCCGCGTTAACCCCCTAACCGGAGAAATTTTAGATGCAGACATTTTAGTTGATGCTAGTTTTGTGCGGGCATTGAAGAGCGAGTATCGCAAAATTGTCCAACCTAACGCCAACCAAAATCGCACCTCCCTATCAGCATGGATGCAAAATCGCTTTCTTTGCGGCGGGGAAGCAGCCAAAGACCAAAATTCTCCCCAGCCAGAACAAAACGGGTTATTGCGAAATTTATCCAAACTAGCTGGGGAGTATGACTTGTGTTATGGCATGGAAGCAGCTAATCAATTTGCCTTTGGTTCCTTGGCAATGACGCTGTTAAAAGACGGTACACCCAGCCAAGACCAAGTAAAAGAATATATTAATCAATATTTACGGTTAATTATTGCCCACGAAGTCGGTCACACCCTTGGTTTGCGGCATAACTTCCGGGGTAGTACTTTGTTACCACCCCAGGAGATGAACAATAAAGATGTCACCCACAATAAAGGTTTGACTGCTTCTGTAATGGATTACATTCCGCCAAATATTGCACCCCAAGGCACAAAGCAGGGTGATTATTTTCCGAGTGCGGTGGGGGCTTATGATGATTGGGCAATTCAATATGGTTATATCTCCACCCAAGCAACCACTCCCATTGCCGAAAAACCATTGTTGCAGGAAATTGCCAACCAATCTTATAAGCCAGAGTTGAGTTATTCCACAGACGAGGATGTGTACGACCTCGACCCCACCGCCGATGCTTGGGACAATAGTAACAACGTACTGGTTTATTCCCAATGGCAGTTAGATAATTCACGGGTGATGTGGGATCGTCTGAACAAAGGTTATCCCACAGCCGGAGAAAGCTATAGCGATGTCAGTGAACGCTTTAGTACAGTGTTAGGCAATTATTTCCAGCAAATTTATTATGTGAGTAAATATATTGGCGGACAGTCTTTTTACCGCATCAAAGGCGGTGATGCCGACTCTAGCAAACTGAGTGGACAAAATCGTTTACCATTTCAACCAGTCCCCGTAGAAGAACAACGCCAAGCCTTAAAAACCTTACAAAAGTATGTGTTTGCCGAAGATGCCTTAAAATTTTCCCCAGATTTGTTGAATAAATTAGCACCTTCACGTTGGCGACACTGGGGCAGCTATCCCCGCGTTGGGCGTTTAGATTATCCGATTCACGAGTTGGTTTTATTCTTACAGAGTGCGGTTTTGCGAGATTTACTCTCAGGCGATCGCCTCAACCGTCTCAAAGATTTAGAACTCAAAGCCCAATCAGGACAAGCACTGTCACTGCCAGAATTATTTGATACACTTCAATCAGGTATTTGGACAGAAGTCATCAAACCGCAAAGGTCAGCTTTGCAAATCTCCAGTATGCGGCGAGGTTTGCAACGAGAATACCTGAATCTCTTAATTGGTATGGTGTTGCGTAAAGAATCCGTCCCAGAAGATGCGCGGACTTTAGCTTGGTACAAACTCAAGCAATTAGATGAAAAACTGGCTCAGGTCAGTTCTGACGATGAATATAGCAAAGCTCATATTCTCGAAACACGCGATCGCATTGCCAAAGCCTTGAATGCACAATTACAAGGAAATTGAAGAAGCTAAACTCTTTACACAAAAAGATCCCCGACTTTTCAAAAAAGTCGGGGATCTGAGCCAATCCAATTTTCACAAATCAAATCTGATTACCGTATGTCATTTCTTAATGAAATAGTACAGACTGGAATGTAAATCAATACAGTTCACTTAATATCCCCCGCCTGCTTTTTAAAGGGGGGTTGGGGAATCTAAGAAGAAATTGAACAGTATTGAAAGATAAATTCCAGTAAAGACAACAATCTATGACAATTGAGGTCTCACCCAAGTACAACTTCTTGCCTCGCTTTTACAAATTGGCAAGCATTAGTATGCTATCCAACATGATGGTTCCCCTAGCAGGTTTGGTAGACATCGCCTTTTTGGGACACTTGGCAGATATCCGTCACTTGGCGGGAGTTATTTTAGCAACGATTATTTTTGACTACCTTTACCGAGTCTTGAAATTCCTGCGTTCTAGTGTGAATGCGCTGACTGCACAAGCTGTCGGACTCGATGACCACAAAGCCGTACTCTTAGCTGGGATACGTAGTGGCTTAATTGCGCTGGGAATGGGCTTATTAATTCTGTCCCTACAATACCCATTACAAAAACTTGGCTTTACAATTCTCAGCGGTTCCCCAGACATTGAAATTGCTGGGGCTGATTATTTCCAAGCCAGAATTTGGGGAGCGCCAGCCGTGCTGCTGAATTTTGTCTTAATTGGCTGGTTTATGGGGCAAGAAAAGAATAGTGTAGTCTTGCTCATGTCTGTGATTGGTAACGGTTCTAATGTGGTCTTGGACTATTTGATGATTTCGCTGTGGGGTTGGGAAAGTATGGGGGCTGGACTCGCCACAGCGATTAGTCAATATCTGGCGCTAGTGACTGGCGTGATATATGCCTGCTTTAGTATTCCCTGGCAAACTTTACCCGCTGCTATACAAGAAGTATTTGATTGGGTAGCCTTGAAAGATACTGTAGCGCTCAAGAGTAACATTCTCATTCGCTTTGTTGTGCTGATTTCCACTTATGCCATCTTCACCAACTTGAGCGCAGCAATGGGAACAGAAATCTTAGCCGAGAATGGGTTGTTATTACAGATTGCTTTGCTAAGTCAGTTTACAGTCCAAGGTGTGGGAATGACCACTCAAACACTCACTGGGAACTTTTATAGCAAAGGTGCTAAAGAACAGATGAGTTCACTACTGACTGTCTCAATATTAACCAGTTTGGTAATTGCATTAGGTTTTGCTGCCGTATCGGTTCTGTTTCCTGATACAGTATTTGGGCTGTTAACTAATCACGCCGAAGTCAACAAACATATCAGTAATTATACAATTTGGTTATTGCCGCTTTTAGGATTAACAGCCGTTGCCTTTATGTTGGAAGGTTATTTCATCGGCTTAAAAGAAGGTGCAACCCTACGTAATGCAGTCTTAATTGCCTTTGGATTGGGCTTTTTGCCTGTAGCAATTACAGCTTCGTATCTTCACAATAACCAACTATTGTGGATGTCGCTGGTAGCTTATATGGCAGTTAATTTAACAGTATTGGCAGTACAAATACCCCGCACATTTGGTAGCCCAACTCTCGAAAATCAGCAACCACTACCATCTAGTTAGTTAAAGCAGAAAATTGCACGCAGATATACTACTAATATTAAAAACAATTGTTACTTTTGCCTTTTGCCTTTTGCCATAAATCATGACTCCAGTAGATATTCTCATTCTCTCCAATGGCCCTGGAGAAATTACAACCTGGGTGCGCCCAGTTGTCCAAGCATTACGCCAACAACTAGGAGATGACCGTTCTTTAGTCAGAATTTCTGTAGTCTTATCACCTTGCCCAAATGCTAGTGGTAAAGAAGCTGCGATCGCATTATCCTACCCAGAAGTTGATAGAGTTCAGGGAGTAGAACATTTTTGGCAATTTTTACTTTGGGGAAAAACATATAACAATTGGGATTGGAGAAGCCACGGTGTCGTAGTTTTCCTGGGTGGCGATCAAATTTTTCCGGTGATTATTGGCAAAAAACTTGGATATCGCACCGTGGTTTACGCCGAATGGCAAGCCCGCTGGCATAACTTAATCGACCGCTTTGGTGTAATGAAACCAACAGTCGCCCAAAAAGTCTCCCCCAAATACGCTCATAAATTTACAGTTGTCGGCGACTTAATGCTAGAAGCCCAAAACTCAGCACTTAGCACTCAGCACTCAGCACTCATAGGCATTCTCCCCGGTTCAAAAGCCGCAAAACTCACCCAAGGAATTCCCTTAACTTTAGCCATTGCTGAATACATCCACACCAAACAGCCACAACTCAAGTTTGTCATTCCCGTAGCGCCAACTTTGGATTTACCAACCTTAGTCAGCTTTGCTGATCCTCGAAAAAACCCTTTTACCGAAACTTTTAAATTTTCTGGTGCTTCTTTAGTGATGCCAGAACAAAATCATGAGTACCCGTTATTGAAAACAGATCAAGGATTAAACATCGAACTACACCAAGAAAATCCTGCATACAGCATCTTATCGCAATGTAGTATCTGCTTAACGACAGTCGGCGCAAACACTGCCGAACTTGGTTCTTTAGGCGTACCAATGCTTGTGTTATTGCCAACTCAACAGCTTGATGCTATGCGTTCTTGGGATGGTCTACCTGGATTATTAGCGAATTTGCCGGGATTGGGTACAACATTTGCCAAATTAATTAACTGGCTATTTCTGCGACGCAAGGGTTTATTAGCATGGCCAAATATCTGGGCGCAATCAGAAATAGTCCCAGAACTTGTAGGTCAATTGCAACCGCAAGAAATTGGCGAAATGGTATTAGACTTGTTAGCGCATCCAGAAAAATTGGATGCGATGCGTCACAATCTCAGACGCGTTCGCGGTGAAAGTGGCGCAGCACAAAAAATAGCGCAGATTGTTTGTGAGGAAATTGAGTCTTAATCTGAAGACTGACCATCTCGTCGCCCCAGTTCATAAATCCCAGAACCCATACAAGCCAGTATCCCCATACTAATTGCCCAACTGCGCCCTAAGCTGATTTCTACACCCCAGTTACATAAAGTACCTATGCCTAAAAATGGCAGGATGCTAAATAATGAGGCATAAAAAGCGTTTTGAGATTCTCTGGCTTTGCGAGTCTTTTCAAATTCCGTCTGGCTGGTGTAAAGCGATCGCTCGGCAAAATTAAACCAGCGGTTCAATTGCTCAATTACCCATTCACTACACGGGAAAAAACCTAAGTACAGCGCTAAAGACCACAGACTAGCGCCCGCGATCGCAACGGTATCTACTTCAAAAGAGAAAGGTAATATATCAGTCAGCATGGCTTGGGTGCGTCCTGCAAATGGTCATCTTGGCCTTTTTTCAAGCTCAATTGACCTACTCAGCAATTTTAAGCATAAATGCCTGCACGATTTCAACTATCTAGAGCAAAAAGTCACCGTTCACAAGATACAGGAAATAGTCAGCAGGCAATATTTTTCTCAGTTCCTGATTCTCTAGTGCTACTTACGTATATACATAAGTATGGCTACAGCTCCTATGGCTGCAAACTACCAGTAGATAAGAGATAGCAACTAAGCGCATAGTGTAAAAAATATGTTTATCTAGTAAAAAATCTGCAAAATTGCCACTTGAACCTAATTTTTTAATTCCAACATCTGATAACATAATCGAGGCAATGCCTTGGCTATTATCCTTAATCCACAAGTAATTTTAGTAAATTCATCAAACAAAATAACATTGTGATGTAAAAAATTAGCATAAATAATCAAAATTAAAAATTAAAAACAAAATTGCATTTTCTGGCATTAATTAAGAGCTAAATCATCGGGACTTTCTGAAAAGTTTGCAGATAATACTGTGAAAATAAGGAATCAAATAATGGGTCAAAGACCAAAAAAAGTATTGCTTTCTGGAGCTACACTATTAGTATTTGGTTTAGGTGTTGTTGGTTTCAGCACTTTAGGGTCAAATGTAGAAACGGTTACAGCCAGAGAAGTGCAACAAAGAACAGCCACCAGAAGCAATGGTTGGTTAGCCGCTTCTTTTCCGGTAGAAAACTTTCAAGCATACACATCACCCTTTGGTTATCGCCGTTCTGCGACGGGTGGGTCTAATTGGGAATTTCACGGCGGCTTAGATATAGCTGCACCACAAGGTAGTTATATTCGCAATTGGTGGGTAGGGACAGTAGTTAAAGTGGCCGATCGCACTGCTTGCGGAACTCACATAGTTATTAAATCCGGCGAGTGGGAACATACCTATTGCCATTTGGAAGGTCATGTAGAAACTACATCTGGTCGGCGTTACTTGATAGATAGGGCTGGTGGAATTCAGATTTGGGAAGGTCAAGTAATTCCCACTGGAGTCAGGATTGCTCGTGTGGGTATGACAGGACGCACCACCGGGCCGCATCTCCATTGGGGACTGAAATATGCAAATAACTATGTAGACCCTGCTTTAGTGTTACGAGAAATGTTTACTCAGCAACAAATTGCCAGCCGAGAGTCAAAAATTGTTATTCAAGAGTCAAAAAATCAGCGCGATTCTGGTTATTAAAATATAATTCAGGAGTTAGAATCCTGGCTCCTAACTCCTGAATTACATTTTGGCATTTTGGCACATTGACAACTGTAAAAGTTGCTATGCTATTTGAGAGAAAAACATCCTAAATTAGAGCAATATTAATTTGATCCTCTGGTATCAACCAGGGGATTTTTTATCTTCAAATCTAAAAAATTATTAGAACATAACAGTAAAAAATAAATTCTCATACTAACAGTCACAGCAAATAATTTGGTATATATGTCAACAAAAAGACTGGATTGTTATCTCTTAGGAAATAATGAATGACTACATACAGTTGTTAGTTAAATAGATGGGCATAAAGAAATCTCATATCCTCCCTCATTGCAAGGGAAGCAAAGCAATTGCATAGTCTCTGGGATTGCTTCGCTTCTCTGCGAGACGCTAACGCGAACGCTCGCAATGACATTTTATATTTAATTATGCCGACCTACTTAATCAACTAAAAAATATTTTTT
Organism: Nostoc cycadae WK-1; assembly: GCF_002897135.1. Lineage (NCBI taxonomy): Bacteria > Bacillati > Cyanobacteriota > Cyanophyceae > Nostocales > Nostocaceae > Nostoc > Nostoc cycadae. The sequence continues at coordinate 242,082 of NZ_DF978423.1, forward strand.
GCCAACTAATTATACAGTGACGTATATCTGATGACAGAGAAGAAACTTACTCCGAGGGATTGAGGAAAATTTTAGCAAAAAAGGATAGGAATAGAAGTATTGAACTCAATAAAATTGTAATCACAAGATTTTACTTAATAGGAGAAGTTAAAATGGTTGTTGGTGTACGGAGACGGTCTATAGGCGTATTTTCTAATCGTAGAGATGCCGAAGAAGCATTACATGAATTGAGAAATTCTGGCTTTCCGATGGATAGAGTTTCTGTGATTGCCAGAGATGCAGACGGCAAAGATGATATTGCTGGTACCCAAGTCAGCGATCGCATCGGCGACAAATCTGATGAAGGTGCGAGAGTTGGTGCAGCTACAGGCGGCGCTTTAGGTGGTTTAACAGGCTTATTAGTTGGTCTTGGCACTTTGGCAATCCCTGGTATTGGGCCAATTATGTTGGCAGGTGCAACAGCAACTGCGATCGCCACTACTATTGCTGGGGCTGGTATTGGTGCAGTAGCTGGTAGTTTAATTGGTGCCTTAATTGGTTTAGGAATCCCCGAAGAACGCGCCAGAGTTTATAACGATCGCGTCCAACGAGGCGGCTATTTAGTCATCGTAGATGGCACAGATGATGAAATCGCTAGAGCAGAAGCCATCCTCCATCGTCGGGGAATTGAAGAATATGGTATTTACGACCATCCCCATACCCATGAAGTTCATCGGGAAACTGGTTATAGCAAACACGCTCTAGGTTACTTTAATCTGCGGCAAGATGCAGAAGCCGCAATTAATGATTTACGAGTCGCAGGCTTTCCCCTGAGCCAAATTTCCTTAATTCATCGGGAGTCTGTCAATCAAGATGCCTTAAAAGGCGTGAATTTTAGCGATCGCTTGGATGCTATTCGCTATGGATTACCAGATGACCGTACTCGCTTTTACAACGAGCGTATCAATCACGGCGATTACATCGTTGCAGTCAGTGGTACAGATGACGAAATCAATCGTGCTGCGACCATTCTCAATCGCCATAGAATTCAACAGTGGCAAATTTTTGACCCCCGCAGCCACTCAACAACACCTGTACACCAGCACCAAAACCGCCGCGCCGTGGGTGTATTTTCCCACCGTCGTGATGCAGAAGCCGCGCTGAACGAACTGCGTGATGCTGGCTTTCCTATGAATCGCGTTTCACTCATCGCCAAAGACACAGACGGTCATGGTATGGCTGGTGTCGGTAATAAAGCCGATGAAGGTGCTAAAGCCGGTGCAGCTACAGGTGGTGCATTAGGTGGTTTAGGCGGCTTATTAGTTGGTTTAGGTGCATTAGCCATTCCCGGAATCGGCCCTGTAATTGCTGGTGGTGCAGTGGCGACAGCCTTAGCCACAACTATTGCTGGTGGGGCGATTGGTGCAGCCGCAGGTGGTTTAGTTGGCGCGTTAGTTGGTTTAGGCATTCCCGAAGACCGCGCCAGAGTGTATAACGATCGCTTCCAACGCGGCGATTACTTAGTCATGGTTGACGGTACAGAAGCGGAAATTCAACACGCTCAAACCATCCTGCAACGTCGGGGAATTGAAGACTTTGGCATCTTTGACGCTACCGATATCGATCCAGAAGCTCATCGAGGTTTGGACTGGACAAGACATCAAGAAACCCCAGTTATCGAAACTGGTCACACTCATCATCCAGTAACAGGCAATCATCAAGATCCTACCGTCACAATTGTTGATCGTCGTGATGACACACTCTAACCAAAGTTAGTTGTCAATCCTAACTTGCTTGTTTGTAATTATGGGTGCGATCGCCAGTCAAAAATCCTTCGTGTCCACTATATCTATCACTAATTAAACACATGAAAAAACTAGCTCCCTTCTTCATTAGTAGCTTATTACTTGTTAGTGCTGCTGCTTGTCAAAATCCTTCTAAAACCAGTGAGTCAGCACCCGATACAGTAAGTCAAAATCCTGCATCACCAGCGGCACAAACAACTCAAGAAGCAAAAGAAGACGCTCAAAGTGAATTGCGCCGCAGACAACTTAATGAAGATATTCGCGCGCGTGAACAACGAAATAATGCTACTGGTGGTGATACCAACAGAGCAACAGGCGACCTCGCCAGCGAAGTTCGCTCTAAATTAGAAGCTAATATCCCTGACGGTCAAATCACAGTAGCGGCTGACAAGCAAGGTACAGTAACTGTCAACGGTACGGTGAAAAATCAAGATCAACTGAATAAGATTCAGCCTTTAGCCCAAGAAATTAAAGGTGTTAAAAGCGTAGTTAACAAAGTAGTTGTGGCTCCACCAAAACAATAACAGAGTTAACGGCAAATCCAAATTAATAGACGGGCATCAAGAAACCTAGAAAACTTGATGATGATTACTAATCAGAGGTTGGTTGAGTTAAAACTAACCTCTGATTTAGCCCGCTATTTTATTTTTTGTGCCTTTCTTAGTAAAATTATTATGATGAGTAAAATTCTAAAAATATGGCACTCGAACAAGAATTCAATTCTGTAGATGTGGCATCTTCAACAAGTACAGCCGCTCTTGAAGGTGTAGACACACAAAACTTACCAAAGCTGCCCCCTGCCCGTGAACCTGAAACTCAATGGCAGCAAATAAATCGCCAAATTTCTCAGTTTTTAGATCAGCTACCCTATTATTTAAATCAATTTTGGGTAGCCTACAAATTACCTTTAATAACCCTAGTTTTAGTTTTAGCAGCTACTGTCACACTCAAAGTTGTACTCACAGTACTGAATGCTATTAATGACCTGCCATTGCTAGAGCCAACTTTACAGTTAATTGGCATTATTTACTCTACTTGGTTTGTCTTTCGTTATCTTCTGCAATCTTCAACTCGTCAAGAACTTTTGGCAGAGATTCGCGCTTTCAAAGCCCAAACTTTAGGAGAATAGAAATCCTAATTTGATGAGTGAAAATTTCCAGTTTTCAGATACCCAACTTCTTGAAGAAGTTGGGTATCTATATAATTAAGAACTTAATTAAGCGATCGCTAAAAATTATTCCTCTATTTAAATTAAACACTTTCACTCAATTCACAGTGATAACTACACCCAAACTCTCATTCGCCAATCTATCAACAGCACAGACAGCATAAGTTCCAGGTTGAACAGTGGCAAAGGTTGTCCCAGCCGATAAAATACGCTGAAGTGTCCAACCATCTCCAGCTTGCCGATAAAGTGTCCAAGAACGTACCGGTTGACTATCTCCAAGTTGCCAATTGAGTTTGCCGTCTTTGAATTGCAGGGCTTTGGGTGGTGCGACTGGGGCTGCATTCCGCCAAGACATAGAAGGTACTATTGCAGGTCGAGAATAAAGAGAATTTTTGAATTGGTCAGCAATACCGCGCCGATTTTGATTAATGGCACTCATACTAAAGAAAATATTCCCTAAAGACAAACTTCCGGCTAAGTTCCGGGAAATTTTCACTTGTTTATCAATTTCATCGTCTTTCCAAGCTTTACCATCTAGTTGACCAAGATTATTCCCGGTGTAAATGTGTCGCTGCTGAGAATTAATGTCTGTCCACCACTTCAATAGCGCAGGATAACTTTGTTTGGTTTGGTCAATTCGCCAATAGAGTTGAGGTGCTAAATAATCAATCCAGCCTTGTTCTAACCATTTGCGTGAATCTGCATACAGCACATTGTAAGCATCTAAACCAGTAATGCCGGCTGGTTGTCCGGGGCGGTAAATCCCAAAAGGACTAATGCCAAATTTAATATGTGGCTTTGTCGTCTTAATTCCTTGAGAGAGACGCAACACCATTTGATTCACATTCTCTCGCCGCCAATCATCTAAACTCAACGCACCGCCAGCAGCTTTGTAGGCGGCGTAGGTTCTGCTATCGGGGAAAGATTGGCCTTGAATGGGATAGGGATAGAAATAATCGTCTAAATGAATCCCGTCTACGTCATAGCGTCGCACAACATCCAGAATGACATTGTAGGCTCTATCTTGGACAATTTTTGATCCTGGTTCCATCCACAGTTGATTACCCCATTGATAAACTACTTCTGGATGAGTCACAGCTATATGAGGGCGAACATTAGGAGAACCCTTGATGCTAGTTTTAGCGCGGTAGGGGTTGAACCAAGCATGAACTTCTATATTGCGTTTGTGACATTCGGCGATCGCAAACTCTAATGGATCATAAAATGGTTCTGGCGCTCTCCCTTGAGTTCCCGTAATCCAAGCACTCCAAGGTTCTAATTCCGAAGCATACAAGGCATCCCCTTCTGGGCGAACCTGCAAAATTAAGGCGTTGAAATTCAGTGCTTGCAACTGGTTGACAATTTCCAAAAATTCTGATTTTTGTTGGGCAGTTGATAACCCAGCTTTAGAAGGCCAATCAATATTCGACACCGAAGCTACCCAAGCCCCGCGAAACTCTCGTGTATGGCTGAGTTTTAATGTACCGGGTACTGGAGGAGTGGGTATGGGTGTTGGTATGGGTGTGGGCGTTGGCGTAGGGATAGGTACAGGTGTTGGTACTGGTGTTGTGCTTGCTGGTACTACAAGGTAAACAGAAGGAATCTTCGGGGCGCTACCCAAATACACCAAAGCTTGATAAACCATCACCGCGACATCGCCGCGAGTAGCAGCTGTCGCATAGTTAAGTAACTTGATATTGGGGAAACTAGCCACAAAGCCGGCACTCGTCGCCAATGCTACTTGATTTCTCGCATAACCGGGAATGTTAACTGCATCTTGATAAATTTGGGGTAGTTGGTTGACTAAGTCCGGGTTGATTTTCGCTGCAATTTCCAACCCGTTAACCAGAGAAACTAAAACATCACCCCTAGCAATGCGATTATTCGGACGGAAATATTTATCGGGATAGCCAGCCAAAAATCCGGTTTCGTAAGCTTTTTGAATGGCGCTTGCAGCCCAGTGATTTGCCGGGACATCAACAAAAGGAGTGTATTGGCGCTTGACTGGTACAGTAAAAACTGCTGCAACTATCGCCGCAAACTCAGCACGCGTCACTGAGTTATCTGGGCGAAAAGTCCCGTTGGGATAACCATTTAAAATGCGCCGCCCTGCTAAGGCTTCAATAAACGGACGCGCCCAATGGTTTTGAATATCTGAGAAGCGTGCAGTAGTAGAGACCATTGTTGATTGTCACTAGTTTGCTTGGCTGGATTCTAGCAGTGCGATCGCAATTACTACCGGACTTTCCTATAAATTTTCATATTTAGTAATCTTTTCTAGACTGCGATGTAATTTCAACAACCGCATTGTCAGAAATTAATCAGACAAAATGAGCCAGCTAACAGAGTTTTTGTTGGACATAACTACCAAAATTAAACAGCAAATAATTTAAATTATTATCTAAATTGTTGGAATCATGTAAATTGAATGCTGAAATTTTTGATATTTCTTGAGAATTTTTAATTCACATAAGGTGTATTGTATTTAAACTTTCAATAGTTAATTAAGAAATAATTTTGGTGTTTTTTGTCTGCTAGATAGTTAGAGGTTGCATATACTACGATCACAGTATATGATGACTATAAGTACCAAAACGTTAAGAGTATGACAATTTCTTTAGATTCTATTACCAACAATATTCCTTTATTGATGGGGTTAGATAGAAACCACATAATAGATGTGAAAGATATTTATACAGTTGATTTTAACCAAGCTAATTGTATTTTAAATGGAGATGCCTTAGAAGTTTTAACAAAATTACCAGACTCAATTGTTCAAACGGTAGTCACAAGTCCTCCATATTACGGACAACGTGATTATTCTACAGAAAATCAAGTTGGAATAGAGGCAACAATAGACGAATATTTAAACCGTCTTCTTGATGTTTTTGATCAAGTCAAGAGAGTGTTAAAAGAAGATGGTACGCTTTGGCTAAATATAGGCGATAAGTATATAGATGGAAATTTGGCAGGGCTTCCTTGGAGATTAGCACTTTCCCTGAAAGAAAGAGGGTGGATTTTGCGCTCTGATATTATTTGGTACAAGCCAAATGCTATGCCATCTTCTGTCAAAAATCGTCCAACTACTGACCACGAATATATATTCTTGTTCGCTAAAAGTTCAAAGTACTATTACGATGCAGATTCTATCCGTGAACCACACGTAACTTTTTCAGAAAACAGTAAAATGAAAGGAGGAAAGAAGCATCTTGGTAAGTCGGGAGGAACACCAGAACAGGGAAAAAATTCTGGTAATGGAAACTTGCATCGCGGTCGCTGGGATCAAGCATTTCATCCCAAAGGAAGAAATAAGAGAACAGTTTGGGAAATACCTCTTTCCAAATTTAGAGAATCGCATTTTGCCGTATTTCCAGAAAAGTTAATAGAGCCGTGTATTTTAGCTGGTTGTCCTGAAGGTTCACTAGTTCTTGACCCTTTTTTTGGTTCTGGAACCACAGGAGTTGTCTCTCTTGCCAAAGGGCGCAAATTCATTGGTATTGAATTGAATAAAGATTACTGTGAAATGGCGATGAAAAGGATTTTTGCAACTTAATAGATTTAAATGATAGAGCAAAAAACTTCTATCAAATTTTCTAATTTTTGAACTAATAAAGGTTCCACTTCATTAATTTGGTTTGGATTTTTATTAATATAGATCACTTCTTGACAGCCTAATGCAATTAAATCACACGTCCAAGATTCTGCAATAATGATTGGTATACATTGATAACCATCTTGATTTGCTACTGTAATTGCTTTATGAATATCCCTTGTGAATAAAAGGGCATGACCACCGCCCATTGTTTCACGAGTTTTCACTGGAATAAGAATATCACCCCTAGTACCACTTACTTTAATGTCGTATGTTTCGCCACTGAGTTTAATTTGGGTTTTATCAATCGAGAGTTGAATTTTATGTTTCTCAAATATATCCTTGAGATTACGCCGAACTATTTCCTCAAAAAGATTTCCTTTGATTGAACGGCGACTTCCTTCTAAACGGTCAATTATCACTTCAGAAATTGGTATCCAATTCCATCTTTCACGCTCATCTAAAATTGTGGCAACATATTGTCTAACTTGATTGAGCAACTCTGCCTTACGTTCATTTTGTTGTCCACTGAGATTATTCAATAATCCTTTTAATCTCTGTTCAGGAGCATCTCTAAAAATCCATCCTAATAACAGCCATTTAGCTTTATTTTCATCAGCATATGGGCGCGCTATACCATCATATAGCTTTATATCTTTAGGAATCTTGCGCTCTAAATATTTCTTAATTGCCATTTTAGCCTTTGAGGCATCTTGCTCAATAACAAATTCATAAAGATCAGCATATCCTTCCATTTGCAAGAAGCTAATAAAATCATCAAAAAAAGGTTTATTCAGGTTAGCAACTATTACTAATTCCTTGAGGCGTATATTTTCTGGAATATTATTCATCAAAAAACTCTCTAGGTGAAATGGACAAAGCATCGGCAATTTTCTTAATATTTAGAAGACTCACATTTCTCTCTCCACGCTCGACACCTCCAATGTAGCTTCTATCTAAGTCACATAGGTGTGCCAAGTCTTCTTGAGAAAGTTTATAAATATTTCGGAGATAACGGAGGCGTTCACCAAATTTTTTTCTAATATCTTTTTCGTTAGGTGCTGTCATAGCAATAACTAAATAGGATGTGATGCTTTTAAGTCCACGGACTTTAAGTACCAATTATATTGCATACATCTTAGTATGCGATCGCCACATTTTACCAGTTGCTAAAATAGAACCGGAACAAATAGTCTTAGTATCCGACCAGTGCGAAGATATCAAATATTTTATTTAATATTTTTTCTTACCTTAGCTGCGATTCTGAGCTTTGCTTTATTTACAGATGTTGCACCATTAGTTAGTTGTGATCGGGTGAGATCTACTACGTCATTAAAAGAAAAATATTACGCTTCTCCTATAGAATTGGTAGTTCAACCTTGGCGCGGACAGCATAATGTCTATGGAACATTTCTCATTCCCACTGGTTATAAAAATGATGGCTTTTTTACTTTGACATTACCAGGAAACAAAACTTACTGTGGACAACTATTAAATGTTGGTGGTTTTGTAATTCCAGGTCTTTACCCAAAGCCTAAAAACCGGATTATTAGAGGCTATTTAAATACTCGCATTGCGATTTGGCTGATTTTTCAAGGGCATATCAATGACTTAAAACAACCAGAAAACTGGAAACTAGGCTATTTCGAGAGCAAAAAAATCAAGAAGTCCAGATAAAAATGCAGCAATTTTTTAAATTAATATTCCGGCAATACAAGCAGTAATAAAACTTGCTAATAGTCCAGCAATCATTGTTCTCACACCCAAGTGAGCTAAATCATGCTGGCGCTGAGGAGCCATACCAGTTAATCCGCCAATTGTAATTCCAATTGAGCCAATATTAGCAAAATTGCATAATGCGTAAGTTGCAATAATTACGGCTCGTTGCGAAATTTTGCCGTCTTGAATTAGCTGTTTTAAATCTAAGAAAGCAATAAACTCATTTAAAATTGTCTTTGTTCCCAAGAGCGCCCCTACTTGTTGACAATCTTGCCAAGGTACACCCATCAACCAAGCTATAGGAGCCATAATAACCGATAATATTAATTGCAAAGATAACTGGGGTAAATTAACCAAAGAACCCAACCATCCTAATAAAGCATTTAAAGCAGCGAGTAACCCTAAAAAGGCAATAATCATTACGCCGACATTAACTGCTAATTTTACCCCGTCAATTGCTCCTGTCGTAGCCGCATCAATAACGTTAACATAATTCGTTTCTACATCAATTTTGGCTTGACCTGCTGTTTGAGAAACTTCTGTTTCTGGGTACATTAACTTGGACACAACTAACGATGTTGGCGCAGTCATAAAGAAAGCTGCAATTAAATGTTCTGGAGGAATACCAAAGGAAAGATAAGCGCCTAAAACTCCACCAGCAATTGTTGCAAAACCTCCTGTCATCACTGCATGGAGTTCTGATAAAGTCATACTTCCTATGTATGGTTTAACCATCAGTGCAGATTCTGTTGGCCCTAAAAAGATATTACCTGCACAAGATAAAGACTCGGAGCCTGATGTTTTCATTGTTTTAATCATCACCCAAGCCAGAATATTCACAATTCGCTGTAAAATTCCGTAGTAATACAAAACACTAATGAAAGCGGAGAAAAAGATAATAGTCGGTAATACTTGAAAGGCAAATAAATGGTCTTTAAAATTTTCTCCAAAGACAAATTTTGCACCAACATCAGAAAAAGCTAAAAAATTACTGACAATATCTCCTAACGATTTAAAGATATTTAAACCCCAAGGTGTTTTCAAAATTATTAAGGCAAAAATAAACTCTAATCCTAATCCCCAAGCAACTGTTCGCCAACGAATAGATTGACGTTCAACAGACAAAGCGTAAGATATCCCAATAAATACTAATATTCCCAAGAAAGAAATAGCACGTTCCATATTGACTTCCAAAAATGTACAGCAATGATACTTGGCTATCAAGCATACATAAAAATGTAACTTTTTTAACTTTTTGTAGTTAAGTTGTCTCGGTATTAAACGAAAATGCGATCGCCAATTGAGAATAAAACTCTATACAAATCAAAGGTTTAGAATTTGTAATAAAACTTCCGGCTTAAAACGATGCTAAAACTGATACCCTAAAATTTACTTTGTGCAAAAACTGTTTATGAATCGAATGTTTCGGCGCTACCACCGTCAGATAGCCATTATTCTATGTTTGCCCTTATTTTTAACCGTATTAACTGGTATGGGATTTACCATAGCTCATGAATGGTTACACCAAGATGAGTTAGGCGAATTTCTTTTAGGACTGCATACATTAGAAATCATTCATTTAGAGAAAATTTACCCCATCTTGAACGGGTTAGGCTTACTTGGCTTGTTAATTACTGGTGTAAGTATGACAGGTTTATTCCGCCAACGCGCCTCACAATAATAATTTCGCGTTTTTGTCTGGGATATTGTTAGCATCACTTACCAACTTACGGTTTGCAAATTCTCAACTTGCTGAAAATGGGCATCGCGTGTTACCAGTGTTAACTGATACTGCAATGCGACAGATGCAATCCAAATATCATTTTCCGGTAATGGATGCCCTTTGAGCCGGAGTTTGTTTTTGATTTCACCATATTGACGAGCAGTTTCAACATCACACCCCAGCACGGTATTGTTGGCAACAAATTCATCAACTCTTGCTAAATTCTGTGGAGATCGCCCCGATTTTCTTGCCCCATAAGATAACTCCCCAATTACAATACTGGGAATAAAAACTTCATCAGCTTGGGCAAGATTGTTTTTGATGACTGCTTCATCTGCAAACAAAGCAATAATAATGTTTGTGTCCAGCAAATATCTACCATTCATTGATATCAACCTGCTCACAGTCTTGCTCAATTGCCTCACGCATTAACTGGAGATCATCGGGTGGTATTGAGGCTGCAAAACGTAGCAATTTTTTACCTGGAGTACCGCGAACTTGAGATTTTGCGAGTATTCGAGCAAATTCCAATACCTGCCATTGCAAATCCTGTGGCATCGCTTTTAATTGCTCGATGACCTCATCAATAATGGATATATTCATTTATTTTATCCTCCTTCCTATTCGTCATCCTACACTGCTTCAAGATATGCCGCACAGATGATGTTGAGAAAAGTGAAAAGTGCATTCTTAGTGGTTTATTTTTTCAGAATTTTGTGTAATTTAAAGGAAACAGATAAATCCCCATAATTAAAATTAGGGTAGGGGATTATCAATAAATCGGTGTGTTATAAACCCATCACAGTACGATAATGGGCTTCAATCTCCGCTACAGTTTGCGACTTGCGCTGTGTATCCCACTGGCTACGCTGAAATAATTTTTGCCGCAATTCATCGACGTTAATGCTATTAACTTTACCAGCAACTACTATTTGTTTGCCATTCACCCACGCACTATCAACAGCATTGGTAGGTCGTCCTAAAACTAATAAACCAATGGGATCTGTACGGGGAAGTAATGATAAACTTGTCAAATCATACAGCACTAAATCAGCTTGTTTACCAACAGTTAAAGAACCAATTTTATCTACCATATTCAAGGCTTTTGCACCACCTAAAGCTGCCATTTCTACAGATTGTCGGGGTGTAATCCAATGTTGATAATCTCGGTCTGTGGTGTTGTGCAGAATAGAACCAATTTTGATAGCTTCTAATAAATCTTGGGAATCATTACTCGAAGCACCATCACAACCAAAAGTCACATTTACCCCAGCTTGGCGATATTTTAAAATTGGTGCAATACCGCTACCTAAGCGCAAATTACTTAAAGGATTGTGAACAACGGTAGATTGAGTTGCGGCAAGAATTTCAATATCAATATCATTTAACCAAACACAATGAGCGAGGGAAGTGCGATCGCCTAAGTACCCAAGGCGTTTAAGATGTTCAACAGCACTACAACCGTATTTTTCTTGGGCGAGTTTCTCTTGGGCTTTGGTTTCTAGCAAATGCGAGTGACGACATAAATTATAGCGATCGCTCAACTCAATACAACCAGTAAACAAAGCATCACTACACAGCTGAATTCCTGTGGGTGCAACTAAAATATTCACACCTTCCTCTGGGCGATGAAACTGTCTCACCGCTTCTTCAATAATTGCTAGGGTGTCCGCAGTTGAGCGAAAATACGGTTCATGATTGCGTTCTGTCTCCCCAGAGGGAATACCTGCTGTCAGCGATTCATCTTGAATTAAAGGTGCAATAAAAGCCCGAATCCCAATTTCTCGGTAAGCGCGAACTGCGGTAGCGATGGTTTCTAACTCTTGTCCCGGAATTAACACCAGATGATCTACTACACTCGTACCGCCGGAAAGTAAAGTTTCTACCGCTGTTCCTAAAGCACTGAGGTAAACTTTTTCGGTGTCTAGGGGTGCAAAATCATACAGTTCCGCCAGCCATAATTCTAAAGGCAAAACTGACATAATTCCCCGTTGCCACATTTCGGAAGAATGGGTGTGGGCGTTGACAAAACCAGGTAGTAGCAGTTTATTTTCCCCGTTAACAGCTGTCCCCACAACATCCAAATTAGACGCAATAGCAGAGATTTTTCCCTCTACAACCTTTACATCTGTGGTTGTGTAAGCATCATCTGTGGCAATTAAAACATTTTGAATCGTAAAGTTCACGAGTTAAACCTTGATTAAGTAATTGAACGCTCTACTACATTTCAAGTTACAAAATAGAAAAAGGTGTTGGGTGTTGCAATTTATGAATCAGCCTCTGCGGACTTTGGGAGTTGCGCCAAATGCTTGGATGGTAGATCATGCGATCGCAGATATTACGCGTCCTCCCAAAACCCCACAACCCGTTATTTTATCAACCGAAACGAAAACCCTGCGCCTTGATTTGTCAAAAGCTGCCATCCTCGTTATTGATATGCAAAACGACTTTTGCCATCCCGATGGCTGGTTGGCGCATATTGGCGTGGATGTCACTCCCGCACGTCAACCCATTGAACCGTTAAATAATTTACTTCCTAAACTACGTCATGTTAATGTGCCTGTAATTTGGATAAATTGGGGTAATCGTCCCGACTTACTCAATATCAGTGCGGCTTCGCATCACGTTTATAACCCCACTGGCGATGGTGTTGGTTTAGGCGACCCTTTACCCAAAAACGGTGCTAAAGTTTTGATGGCAGGTAGTTGGGCGGCTGCTGTCGTTGATGAATTACCACAGTTACCCGAAGATATCAGTGTGGACAAATACCGCATGAGTGGTTTTTGGGACACGCCCTTAGATAGTATCCTGCGAAATTTGGGAATTACTACAATATTTTTTGCTGGTGTGAATGCTGATCAATGTGTATTAACTACACTGTGTGATGCCAATTTTTTAGGATATGACTGCATTTTAATTAAAGATTGTACGGCAACAACTTCACCTGATTATTGTTGGTTGGCAACTTTATATAACGTCAAACAATGCTTTGGTTTTGTCACCGACTCACAAGCAATTTTCACCGCTTTAAATCACCCTGAATTAACAGGAGGAACTTAATCAATGCACTCTACTCGTTGCGTAATTCCTGTTATTAAATCTCCTAAAGATTATCAAGCATACCGCATTACTCCCCATGATACCAATCGGTTAGCAATTATCTTTGATTCAACCAACGCTAACACTTCTTTAACTTGTTGTATAGAAATCTTTGATGTGGGAGGCAAAACCCCACCCAATCGCCATCAATGGGCAGTTGAAATGTTTTTTGTTCTCAAAGGTGAAGGAGTGGCTATTTGTGATGGTAAAAAAGTTGCCATTAAAGCCGGAGATAGTTTACTAGTGCCGCCTACAGGTACACATTTAATTAAAAATACAGGTTCTAGTCGCTTGTATACATTGACAATTATGGTTCCTAATGAAGATTTTGCCGAATTAATTCGCAGTGGCACACCAGTAGAATTAGATGCAGAAGATATGGCAGTATTTGGTAGGTTAGATACATTTATGCCGTATTGAATCTGAATTAAATATCAAATGAGAACTCAACAACTATTGAAGATGTTGGGTTTGGTTTTATGTTGGATCAATTTTATCAACAACTGCTCAAATTCATATCCCCGACTGCTTGAAGTAGTCGGGGATATTGTCACTTACCAATTATCAATAACTAATTAGCTGACGTTAAAGTAAACACAGTAATTTCTGGACGGGAAAATAACCGCAGATGTAAACCTGTCATACCTAAGCCCCGGTTGGTATACAAAAACATCTTTTCTACCTGATATTTTCCCAAGTAATACTTTTTCGCAAAAGGTGGCAGAATCAGCGGTTCAATAAATGGTAAACGTATCTGTCCACCGTGAGAATGTCCTGAAAGTTGCAAATCAAAGCGCCCTGTTGCAGCACTGGTAGTCGCAAAGTCTGGTTCATGGGCTAACAATATTGCTGCGCCTGCTTTGGGTAACTGCTGCATCACTAAATCTAGGCGGCTTTTCCCCATCTGTACATCATCTACACCTGCAATATGCAGCGTTGCCCTACCTCGTTTGAGGGTATAAATATCATTACCTAAATAGACAATGTTGCTTTGTTGAATGGCTTTGATAATTCCTGGGGTATCGTTCTCATAGTCGTGATTACCTAATACTGCTACAGTTTGATCTTTGGGTGTGAATTTAGCTAAAGAATCTGCCAGTGAAGGAATTAATTTTGATAAATTGCGTGTAACTAAATCACCTGTAATGGCGATTAAATCGGGTTTTTGTTGGTTAACAAGCTGGACTATCCGATTTAAACGTTGCGGACTCATCCATCTATCCCGGTGAATATCGCTGATTTGCACGATGCGATAGCCGTTAAATTCTGATGCGAGGTTGGGTAATGTCAGTTGTAAAGAATTAATTTCAATCCAATTTGGTTCAATTAACTGGGCGTATAGTAAAATGCAAAAGCCAAACAATATGCACCATCGTATACATCGAAAGGCTGATCTGCTGGCTTTTATCAACCACTTACGAGTTCTCAAGGCACAATCTCCTTCGACTTAATTGCCAAGTTTTTTACAGATGTTTGCAATTTTTTGTTTAATTTTCTTTTACCAGAGAAAATTAAAGATAGTCTTAAAATCGATAGAATAATATAGATGTGATATACTATCTGTTTCTCTACTCCTGGTTTTATGGGACTGCCAATTGTTGCAATTATCGGCCGACCGAATGTCGGCAAATCCACCCTGGTTAATCGTCTCGCTGGGGAACAAACGGCGATTGTCCACGACGAACCAGGTGTGACACGCGATCGCACTTACATGCCTGCTTATTGGAATGATCGCGAGTATTTAGTGGTAGATACAGGTGGTTTAGTCTTTAACGATGACACCGAATTTCTGCCCTTAATTCGCCAACAAGCACTAGCAGCCCTACGAGAAGCATCTGCGGCAATTTTCGTGGTTAATGGTCAAACAGGCCCCTCGCCAGCAGATGAAGAAATCGCTGAATGGTTACGTCAACAACCAGTACCTGTACTGCTGGCTGTGAATAAATGCGAATCTCCAGAACAAGGCATAATACAAGCTGCTGAATTTTGGGAACTGGGGCTAGGAGAACCATACCCCATCTCTGCAATTCATGGCAACGGTACAGGAGATTTACTCGACGAGTTAATTAAATACATTCCAACTGTTACAGAAGTACCACAAACCAACGAAATTAAAGTGGCGATCGTTGGGCGGCCAAATGTGGGTAAATCAAGTTTATTGAATGCTTTTGTCGGTGAAGAAAGAGCCATTGTTAGCCCAATTTCTGGCACAACGCGAGATGCCATCGACACGTTTATCGAACGGGATGGACAACAATATCGCCTCATTGATACCGCCGGAATTCGCAAAAAGAAAAATATCGACTACGGGACGGAATTTTTCAGCATTAACCGTGCTTTTAAAGCAATTCGTCGTGCTGACGTAGTTTTATTAGTCATAGATGCCCTTGACGGAGTGACCGAACAAGACCAAAAATTAGCAGGGCGGATCATTGAAGATGGTCGAGCTTGCATCGTTGTGGTGAATAAATGGGATGCCATTGAAAAAGACTCCCACACTATCTACGATTATGAAAAAACTCTGCAAGAACGGTTACATTTTACCGACTGGGCATCAACAATCTTTGTCAGCGCCTTAACAGGACAAAGGGTCGAAAAGATTTTAGAGTTGGTAAATCAATCAGCAGTCGAACATAAACGCCGCGTGAGTACATCGGTAATTAACGACGTTTTAGAAGAAGCTGTCAGATGGCACTCACCACCAACTTCACGCGGTGGCCGTCAAGGCAAAATTTATTATGGTACACAAGTAACTACCCAACCACCGACAATTGCCCTATTTGTCAACGAAGCCAAACGTTTTAACGACAACTACCGTCGCTACATCGAAAGGCAATTCCGTCAACAACTAGGATTTAAGGGTACACCAATTCGTCTACTTTGGCGGAGTAAAAAAGTCCGCGATATGGAAAGTGGTAATGTCAACCGCGCAACTCGCGTGTAATGAAGTAAAAAGTAAAAAGTAAAAAGGCAAAATTTTATCTTTTTACTTTTGCCTTTTACCTTTTAACTTTTGCCTTATCTTATGGATTTACTGCGATCGCTACCACTAGGCCTATACCTAGAACAACCGCAAACTTGGCTGCATAAACTTGATCCCCGCGTCAAAATTGCTTGGTTGATGAGTTTTTTAACTAGTTATAGTTTTGCGACTAATGAATGGCGCATCTTGTTAGTCGTGCTGTTGATTGTTTTTACCTTATTTGCCAAAATTCCCCGCCGCGTTTGGCAGCAACAATTAGGTTGGTTATTAACACTCACAGTTTTAGTCTTATTTATTGCCGCAGTTAGCCCCGATGGCTTAGGCGTAAGTTATCAGCCTCGTCTCCCAGCTAATGAAAAAATCTTAACTCCTAACTCAGCACAGGCTGAACGCCCCGCTAACAACACTCAGCACGCCCCACTCAGCACTAAAAAATACTCATACGTCCTATTTCACCAAGGGCCAGTGAAAATCACCAGGCATTCCTTAGATTTAGCCGTGCGTCTGAGTACAATTTTATTTACGGTGATTTATAGTACTAACTTGTATCTGTTGACAACTGCACCAGAAGAAATTACTGCGGCGATTGAAAGTATTATGCAGCCCTTACGCAGACTCAAGATACCTGTAACAGAAATTACCTTGACCTTAACTTTATCCTTGCGATTTATTCCCCTAGTTTTAGAAGAAGTGCAGAACTTGATTCGTTCTGTGATGACCAGGGCAATTAATTGGAAAAAACTGGGGTTGAAAGGTGCAGTCAAAGTGTGGATGATAGTCGCAGAAAGACTGTTAGAAAATTTGCTATTAAGGGCAGACCAAATGGCTAATGCCATGATGGTGCGCGGTTTTACTAGCCCTAACGAACACAAAGTTCAGTGGCATGAATTACGACTCAAAACACGAGATTGGTTAGCGATCGCCACTTTAACTTTATTCTGGGGAGTGCGGGTAATTTCTGGTAATAAATTTTAAGCTGTTCACTTATTATGACCAAGCCTTGGCATTGGCGATCGCTCCCCTTAGAAAATCGTACTGGCGCGGAAATTTTCGCAGCCTTATTTCTCCCAACAACACCATCAGGAATCGCTACCCTTCTAGAAAGTCCCTACCCAAACCCAACTAAACAACCTCAACTCAGTCGCTATTCTATCTGTGCAGGCGCTCCTAGGATAGTCGATGGCGTACCGCAGATGTGGACACCACAATTAGGAAAAGTTTTCCCATTTTTGGAAGAGTTGCTACAAAGTAGGGGTGTAGGGGAACAAATATTGAACTCATCCTCATCCCCCCTGCCCCCTGCCCCCTGCCTACCTCCTAATCTCCCCTTCACAGGTGGTTGGTTAGGATGGCTTGGTTATGATGTGGCTTGGGAAATTGAACAGTTACCTTTTGCTAAATCTGATACCTTACCCTTCCCCGTAGCTTTTTGGTATGAACCAGAATCTTATGCCGTTTTGGATCATGTTGAACAAATTCTTTGGATAGCAGGTAGTGACATTAATGATGTAGATAGGTTAAAAATTCTTTTAGAAGAGAAAAAATCAGGGGATTCACTCTACCAAGTTACCGCCTCACAAGATCAACCCATCAGTTTTGCCCCTGAGTTCTTCACATCGCAGTCAGATTATGAAACATCCGTCAACCGCGCCAAAAAATATATTCAGGCTGGAGATATCTTTCAGGCGAATCTTTCTTTACGATTTGCCGCATCTACAAATGCTTCTGGCTGGTCAATTTACCAAACATTACAGAAAATCAATCCTTCACCTTTTGCCAGCTACTGGCAGACTCCTTGGGGTGAAGTAGTTAGCTGTTCACCAGAACGCTTGGTGCTGTTACAAAATCAGCAAGCCCAGACTCGACCAATTGCCGGAACGCGATCGCGTGGTACTACCCCAGAACAAGATAATCAACTGGCACAAGAACTACTCAGCAACACCAAAGAACAGGCAGAACACATCATGCTGCTGGATTTAGAACGCAATGATTTAGGGCGAGTTTGTGAATGGGGAACAGTAAAAGTTGATGAATTGCTCACAATTGAGCGTTATAGCCACGTTATGCACCTTGTCAGCAACGTTAAAGGTACTTTAAAATCCGACCAGAGCGCTGTTGATTTAATTCGTGCCATGTTTCCTGGTGGCACAATCACAGGGTGTCCAAAAGTGCGGTGCATGGAAATCATCGAAGAACTAGAGCCTGTTCGGCGTAGCCTATTCTACGGTTCCTGCGGCTATCTCGACTGGCGCGGCAACTTAGACTTAAATATCCTGATTCGTACCTTGCTATTAGCACCCGCATCTTCAGTTGAGGGGCAGAGGGCAGAAGGCAGGGGGCAGAAGGCAGGAAAAGAATCTCTGACTCAGCACGGGCTGAACGCCCCGCTACCGCTAACAGCACTCAACACCGTTTGGGGACAAGTGGGAGCAGGTATTGTGGCAGATAGTGATCCTGAAAAAGAATGGTATGAATCTCTGCACAAAGCACAGGCACAACTAGCAGCCCTAAAAATCCTCAATTACCAGTAGTTGGCAATTGTTGGTGATTTTGTGCCACAAAATCATAATTATGGCAACATGGAGAGAAGCCAACGCTAACATCAATTTGCAAGTCAGCCTTGGCTATTACTTTAGAGGGTAAATCTTTTGGCGATCGGCAAAACCAAACAAAAAGGCAGATATTTTTTGTGTTATCCATCGCCAATAAGTCCGAGTTATCCAAGTCTCATCAACCCTTGTGTGCCTTTACCTTCTCCTAACTATTAGCTTCATTTGCCTAGTAGGCATCAGATTAATGATTTCATAACTGCTATGTAATGGCAGAAGTTACTCAATTGGAGTAGTTTTAACTAAATATTCTGACGAATAGTATGATCATCGTCTGAATGTTTATCTAGAACTACGAATAAATATTCATACTCCTACCTTGATTCCTAAATGACTTCAGAAACCTCCGAAATTTACATAAATCATCCAACTTGGGGCTTACTTTATCGAATCTGTATGGTTGACGATAACCAAGATATGTTCACTACACTTTATGCCCAAAGATTATTTTTTCTGGTCACAAACGACGTAAAAGGAATTAAATTTCAACCCATTGGACGCACAGAGGCGCGAATGATGTTGGAAAATCGTTTGCGTACCCTGCGACGCAATGGTCAATCTCAGGAGTACGATCAGCTTCAGAGTGTTTTCCAACGCACCTTCCAATGAGTAGTTCGATTGACGAACGTATTGCCTATATTCGCTCCTCACTGCCTACATCTGTCAGGTTAATTGCTGTCAGCAAGCAGGTTCCGGCGGAGGTAATTCGTTTAGCTTACAACGCCGGAATTCGTGATTTTGCCGAAAGTCGCATCCAAGAAGCAGCCAGTAAACAAGCTCAGTTGCAAGACTTATCAGATATTACTTGGCATTTTATTGGACATTTACAAAGTAATAAAGCCAAAAAGGCACTGGAATTATTTGAGTGGATTCACTCTGTCGATAATTTGAAGCTGGCACAGCGCTTAAATCAATTAGCGCAGCAGCTAGGTATCAGTCCAAAAGTGTGTCTGCAAGTGAAAATACTTCCCGACCCGCAAAAGTCTGGTTGGAGCGTTCCAGAATTACTGGCTGACTTAGAAGAACTCAACCAGTGCCAGTTTTTACAAATTCAGGGATTGATGACAATTCCGCCTCTAGAGTTGACAGAAGCGGAAATCATGAATGTATTTAATAGCACTTACCAGTTAGCGAAAGAGATCCAGTTACAAAACTTGCCGAATATTCACATAAAGCATCTTTCAATGGGTATGTCTGGCGATTATCAACTGGCAGTACAAGCTGGCGCAACGATGGTAAGATTGGGAACTATTTTATTTGGCGATCGCCATTAATTTCTCGGACAACCATTATTCACCATTTGTAGCAGTAGCTCTAGGTAGAAAATACAGATAATTTTCCTAGACTACTGGTACAATAAGACACTAAAAAAAATATTAAAAAAAGTAACGAATAATCAAAAAAACCTGTAATTAAGCTTCATATCCTAAAATCTTTGGGATATAATCTTGACTCATTATTGTATCTAGGTTAAGGTACAGGCGTTTACAAAAGCGTCAGTTCATTATCTATAGTTGTAATAGAAGCTACAAACAACGATAAGATTACTAGATTGTCCGTCCTTTGTAGTGATCTTTAGTGGCTACATCAACTAACAGCCAAATCGATAAAGGTAATTTGCATCAGGAGCGTACCAAATGAACAATATTTTTTCTAAACTTCGAGACTTCGTAGGGCTAAACGAGCAGGTAGAATACGAATATTACGAAGAAGAAGCAGAAACGGATAACTACCAAAATCTGTATCAAGAGGAAAATCCTCAACCTGCGCCCGCAGAAGCTACTACACAAAATCGACGTTGGCGGGAACCCATGTCTACAATGGGTAATGATGTAGCAACAGGATCAAAGTCTACGATGGGGAACGTAATTGGTATGCCAGGAGCAGTGAACGGGATTTCAGAAGTATTAGTACTTGAGCCTCGTACATTTGAAGAAATGCCCCAGGCAATTCAAGCCTTGCGTGAGCGCAAGTCAGTTGTACTCAACCTGACAATCATGGATCCAGATCAAGCACAACGTGCCGTTGATTTTGTTGCTGGTGGAACTTACGCATTAGATGGACATCAAGAACGGATTGGAGAAAGCATCTTTTTGTTTACGCCAAGCTGTGTGCAAGTCAGCACCCAAGGTGGAGTTATTCATGAAGTCCCACAACCACCGGCTCGTCCTGTACGTACTGCCCCAACTGCCACTCCCAACTGGGGAAATGAACCTAACCGCATGGCACAATAAGTTTAAATTAATAGTCCAGAGTCAAAAGTCAAGAGTCCTGTGTTTTTGACTCTAGACTATTGACTATGGACTATTGACCATAAACGAATGACTAAAAAATTTGGCTTAATTGGTGGTGGGGTAATGGGAGAAGCGCTGTTATCCCGCCTCATTGCAGATGGCATCTACCAACCTTCAGAAGTAATCGTTAGTGAACCCCAAGGGGCGCGGCAAAATTTTCTACAGCAACAATATGATGTAACTGTGACGGCAGATAACAGCTTGGTATTTCGCCAAGCGCAGGAAGTCATATTTTTAGCTGTAAAACCGCAAGTATTTAGCGCGATCGCCCAAGAATTAGCAGATATTATTTCGGTAGAACACTCACCTTTGGTGATTTCGATTTTGGCCGGAGTGCCTTTACATCACCTAGAAGCAGCATTTCCCCAACTCCCAGTTATTAGAGCCATGCCTAATACCCCAGCCACAGTGGGAGCAGGGATCACAGCAATCTGTTTAGGCGCATACACCAACACCAAACACCACCAAAAAGCTTTGCAAATATTTTCGGCAGTGGGAGAAGTAGTAGAAGTTTCCGAAAGTTTGATGGATGCAGTCACGGGGCTATCTGGTAGCGGCCCCGCTTACGTCTCTATCTTAGTAGAAGCCTTAGCCGATGGTGGAGTCGCCGCAGGTTTGCCTAGAAGTATTGCCAATCAACTCGCCCTACAAACTGTTTTGGGAACTGCACAATTACTGCATAATAGCAAAATGCACCCAGCAGAATTGAAAGATAGAGTTACCAGTCCTGGTGGAACAACAATTGCGGGGATTTGCCAATTAGAAAAAGCCGGATTTCGTTCAGCTTTAATTGAAGCAGTCAAAGCCGCTACAGTGCGATCGCAAGAATTGGGTAAATAGTCTAAAATTCAAACCCATTGACTATTGACCCATGACAAATGACGAAGTTGACAAAAGACCCGTTAATATAGTAAACAGTCTGGTTGCAAATGTGATTGAGTGAATTATCCCGCACCGTCTCCAGAAATTAACTTAGGGTCGATATTTCCCTTTGATCTGGATCAGTTTCAGAAAGATGCGATCGCGTCCCTTAACGCTGGACGCTCCGTAGTTGTATGTGCGCCCACAGGGTCGGGCAAAACATTAGTCGGAGAATACGCTATTTATCGCGCCCTAGCGCGAAGAAAACGTGTATTCTACACCACGCCCCTGAAAGCGCTGTCGAATCAAAAATTACGCGATTTCCGTGAAAAATTTGGTGCCGATTTGGTGGGACTGTTAACTGGCGATGCGTCAATTAACAGAGATGCACCAATTCTGGTGATGACCACAGAAATCTTCCGCAATATGCTCTATGGCACACCCATTGGGCAAGTTGGCATTTCCTTGGTAGACGTAGAAGCAGTGGTATTAGACGAATGCCACTACATGAACGATCGCCAACGCGGTACAGTTTGGGAAGAATCAATTATCTACTGTCCTCGTGAAGTTCAACTAGTAGCCCTCTCCGCTACAGTTGCCAACAGCGAACAACTCACCGATTGGTTAAATCACGTTCACGGCCCCACCGACCTGATTTATTCTGATTTTCGCCCAGTACCCTTGGAATTTAACTTTTGTAATCCCAAAGGTCTGTTTCCTTTATTGAATGAGAGTAAAAACAAAATTAATCCCCGCTTAGTTAAAAAACACCGCAAAGGACAAGGGGATAGAGGTAAAAACGGCAGACCAGAAGCCCCTGGCATCATTTATACTTTGAGCCAGCTACAACAACGAGATATGCTTCCTGCCATTTACTTTATCTTCAGTCGCCGGGGATGCGATAAAGCCGTGGCAGAAGTAGGTGATTTATGGTTAGTTAATGGCCAAGAGTCACAAATATTACGCGAGCAAATCGACGATTTTTTAAACCGTAACCCTGAAGCTGGACGTTCGGGACAAATTGCCCCCCTTTATCGCGGGGTTGCTGCCCACCATGCAGGGATTTTACCTGCTTGGAAAGTGCTAGTGGAAGAACTATTCCAGCAGGGATTGATTAAGGTAGTATTTGCGACCGAAACTTTAGCCGCAGGCATTAATATGCCTGCCCGTACCACAGTTATTTCTACTCTTTCTAAGCGTACCGATACCGGACACCGCTTATTAAATGCTTCGGAATTTCTGCAAATGGCAGGCCGGGCTGGTCGTCGGGGGATGGATAAACAAGGTTATGTGGTGACAGTCCAAACGCCCTTTGAAGGAGCTAAAGAAGCAGCGTATCTGGCTACCTCTAAGGCAGACCCCTTAGTGAGCCAGTTTACACCTAGTTATGGTATGGTACTGAACTTACTGCAAACTCACACCATAGAACAAGCCAGAGAACTAGTAGAACGCAGTTTTGGGCAGTATATAGCTAACTTGCACCTCAAACCAGAATACGACGAGATTGCCGAACTGCAAGACCAACTAGCCCAACTCCAGGAACAAATCGCCGCAGTAGATGAAAATGAAATCGCCGTTTATGAGAAATTGCGGCAACGTCTGAAAGTAGAACGCCAGTTATTAAAAACTCTACAACAACAAGCCCAAGATGATCGCCAAGAAGAATTGGTAATGATGTTGGGCTTTGCTGTTTCTGGAACACTGTTAAGTCTCAAAGGCAAAAATATTACAGTATCTACACCCATAACGGCAGTTTTAGTTGGCAAAAGTCCTGGTTTAGCACAAGCACCTTATTTTGTCTGTTTAGGGCAAGATAACCGTTGGTATGTGGCAACAACGGAAGATGTGATGAATTTACATGCAGAAATGCCCCGGCTAGATGTGCCAGCAGATATGTTACCGCCCCCAGAGTTGCTGTTCAAGCCAGGACAATCTTACCGTGGGAATGAACAAACAGCTGCGATCGCCCAAAGCATTCCCGAACCCGGAGAACCTTTTCATCTGTCACCAGAAGTAGCAGAACAACTCAGTCGCGTTACTGCTATTGAAGAACAAATAGAAAATCATCCTCTGCGACAATCAGGTAATGCCTCAACAATTTTTAAACGTCGAGCGCGTTATGTCGAACTCGAAGCCGAACTTGAACAACTGCAAGAGCAAGTTGAACAACAATCACAACGTCATTGGGAAGAATTTCTCAATTTAATTACGATTTTGCAACAATTCGGCTGTTTGGATAACCTAGTACCCACAGAATTAGGGCGAATTGCCGCAGCTATTCGGGGAGAAAATGAACTGTGGTTGGGTTTAGTCTTTGCTAGTGGTCAACTTAACCAATTAGATCCCCACCACTTAGCCGCAGCCATAGCCGCTTTAGTCACAGAAACCCCACGTCCTGATAGTCGAGTCAACTTTGATTTGAGTGAGGAAGTAGCCGAAGCTTTAGCAAAACTGCGGGGTATCCGTCGCCAAATGTTCCAACTGCAACGGCGATACAATGTGGCTTTACCCATCTGGTTAGAATTTGAGCTAATTGCCATTGTCGAAAAGTGGGCATTGGGTATGGAGTGGACAGAACTATGCAGCCACACAACCTTAGACGAAGGCGATGTGGTAAGAATTTTACGCCGCACGTTGGATTTATTATCCCAAATTCCCCACGTTCCCCATTTACCAGAAATTTTGCAGCGGAATGCTTACCGCGCAATGCAATTAATTGATAGATTCCCGGTGAATGAGGTAGTTGAGTAGTTTGAACTAGAAAGTAGGGAGTGGGAATAGCTGGTACACATACTAGAAAATATATTACCCCTCTGCGCCCTGCCCCACTGCCTACTAAGGTGCTAATCGAGCTTTACCTAAACGCTGCTTTTCATACCATTGGGCGATCGCTGGTGTCCACTCGGCAAAATGCGGCCACATTAATTCGCACAATTTCTGAATTTCCAGTTGAGCATCTTTTTTATTTCTCAAGTCACAAAAATGCAGAAATGACCGGAGATTAAAGCTCACTACAAAATGTTGGCGATAATCAAATGGAACTATCCCTCTAGCGTGTTCTTCAGACATTCCCGCCGCAAAACTCGCTGCATATCGTTTTGCTGCTTCCATACACCACTCTAAATCTGCGGCGCGTTGCTCTGGCGAATAGTAATATTTTTTGCCTTGTCTATCTGTGTAATAACCTACTGGGCGCAGATAAAATACATCTTCTATATCTTTCTTACCTTCTATAACTTGTATAAATTGATTCCCAGTATATCTAAAAGATTGGACATCAAAACTCACGCTCACGCGATGAGTACGCGCCTGTTGCATGACGCTGTGAGGAAAATAACCACAGTTGAAGACAATTTGCGGATGTTCTAGCGGCCCGTAGTGTCCTCGTTCCCCTGCTAACAATCGTTTAACAATAACTTCACCGCATTGTGATTCCGAAGGCCATGAGTCTCGTTCATCAACCACAAATGCGTCGGTATAGTCTTGGTGCATCGCAGCATAAATCACTTGCTGCGGATTTGGTGTTTTGGTAATAACCTCTACTCGGAATCGCTGCATGGGTTTTCTCAGACTGGGTAAAAAGGAGGATGAAAGCCTGTGTATGAAACATGGCTGAAAACTCAATCCATCATCATATAACTTTGAGCAGACTCAGATACTTTACAAAAGTTAATTTAAAAGTTACACTTCTTTACATTATCAAGTAATTGAGGAAAAGTTCATGCGTAGTAGTGGTTCGATTGTGGATGATCAGGGCAAAATGAACAACTTTGCGGTTGAGCCAAAAATTTATGTAGATGAACAAGGCGATCGCACTGGCTTTACACCCTATGCAGAACTACTCAACGGTCGTTTAGCAATGATTGGTTTTATCTCGCTGATAGCATTAGAAGTATTTACAGGACATGGTATTTTTGGACTGTTATCTAGGCTGTAATATAGTAGGGAACAGGTAATACCGTTTCACTTTAAGTTTGATACAAATAGACCGCAGGGGGCAGGAGGAAAGAATAAAAAACCCATAAATTTGTATCATTTTTTTCGTAAAATGGTATTACAGAGTTAAAAGTCTTTTGATGTCTAAGTGTTGTCATCTATTGATGTATTAACTACTTTGGCTGTTGGCATCACTAAATTTTTAAAACGCAATTTTTCATACATTTATTTAAAGAGACAGGAAATTTCCTGTCTCTTTGTTTTTGATATCAAATTATGAGTTGGAATTGCGATGAGCAATCACAGCATAAAAGGGATCTCCAGCACCAATACCCATCAACTGTAAGAAATAAGGCGTTGTTGATTGGCGAACAATCACTTCAGGAGTGGTAAATCCTGGTATTGAGTTGAAGTAGTGCTTGACTAGTTCGACTCTGGTGGTTTCGGAAGCATCACGCCAAGCTTGAATTGCTTTCTGAAAAAACATCCGGTTAGAAAAGCTGATAATTACAATACCACCGGGTTTGAGAATGCGGTAAATTTCCGAAAATATGGCTTCGGGATACTGTATGTACTGCACAGAAACACAGATGAGAACCGCATCAAAATCTTGATCTGGTATGGGTATTTGGGGATTTTCGTTGAGATTTTGGACAAAGTAATGATTTAAACGCGGATTTCTTGCTAATTCCTCAGCGTTGAGTCCGTGTCCTTCAATATGGGCAAACTCTATTTCTTCTGGTAAATGAGATACCCAGCTGCTCATCATATCAAGGATGCGGGTGTTGGGTTGGAGGCGATCGCGGTACAAATCTGTTAACTGTTGAATAAACCCATCATCAACATGAGTAACAAACCGGGGATAGGCATAAAATAGCTGATCATCGGTATTATCTAATTTTTCGCGTTGATTTGGACTAAGTGGCATAAATGTCTATTTTGGAAAAGATTTTGACAAACTTGCTGCAAATTTCGGTATTCTTTTGCACAAGGATTCTGTTACATATTTTAATAAAATCAGTATCAATAAATTTAACAGCACTCAACTGAATCAAGCTAGAAAATTTTTAATTACATGTTACATAAATCACATTTGTTGCAATCTATTTGGCGACAATTTCGCTTATCAGCCGCATTTCCTTATATCAGCTTGTTAATTTGGCTACTGCCTTTATTATTATTTACCTCTGGACAAAATAGCCTGATGGCGCATGATGAAGGGCTTTATGCTTGGCGAGCGCGGCGGATGTTTGATTCTGGTGACTGGATAGCGCCGTGGGGTACTGTGCATCATAAAACCCCTGGTTTTTATTGGCTGATTGCCAGTGCTTATACACTATTTGGTATGAGTGAAGTTAGTACAAGAATTCCTAGTGCGATCGCTGGAATATTCTGCTTATTCTTAATATATGAAATTGGGAAAATTATCCTCAATCAAAAATTAGCTTGGTTAGCTGCTGCAATTTTGAGTTTAGAGTTTCTTTGGTTGCAATATTGCCGTTTAGGCGCACCTGATGTGCCGATGATTTTTTTAGTTTTATTAGCAATTTTTTCTTTACTTAAAGCTGAATTACAACCAAAATATGCTAAGTTTTGGCAATTTATAGCAGGTTTATGTTTAGGGTTAGGCTTTTTAGTCAGAAGCTTTATGATTTTTTTGCCAGCAATAGCACTATTGCCTTATCTCATTGGTGAACATCGCCGCCATCGTCATCTTAGTAGCCCCATTTTTTATTTAGGTTTAATATTAGGTTTTATCCCGACTTTGATTTGGCTATGGTTGAGTTGGCAGCGTTATGGCAGTAATAGTTTAGAAGCCTTATTGCAGTTTGTTTTTCAACTCGGTTCTGAGGAAAGAAGAGGAAACGGTATCATATTTTATTTTTGGAATGTGCCTTTAAAAGCATTTCCTTGGACATTTTTTAGTCTTTTAGGTTTGGTTGTAGTATTCCGTCGTCCAATCCCTAATTATCATTTATTATTAGTTGGCTTTCCGATAGTTTTATTTACAGAATTAAGTATTTTCTCAACCCGTTTATCGCACTATAGTCTTAGTCTTTATCCCTTTATTGCTTTGTTAGCAGCTTTGGGTTTAAATTGGTTAGGCAAAGCTTATGAGAAGACACAACCACCCAGAAACCTTCCTCGTAACTTGAGTTATGGCTTTGGCGGATTAGGTATTTTACTGTTGTTAGCAGGGATATACCTTTTAATTTGGGGTAATGCAGATATTAGTAAGTGTGCAGCCTTTGGCTTAATTGTCGGGTTAGGTTGGTTAATTTTACCTGTCGTGTGGATTTATCGTCACCATTTTGGTTACACGTTTCTCACAGCGCGTTATTGGTTAGCTGGTTGGTTGATTCCCTGTTGGTTAGGTTTAGCTGTGGCGGGTAGTTTGGGATTAGTTGGTGATTATAACCCAGCGTTTAGAAAGTTTTTTCAAGAACCTGCGATCGCCTCAATTCTGCAAAGTCAGCCTATTTACTTTGTCAAGCTTGATGGGAAAAATGCTGTTCTCTTAAATTTTTACACCCCTATTCACGGAAAGAGTTTAGATACAATTTCTCAACTACCAGCTTCTAGCTACGCTTGGATATATTTACAAAGTTCTCCTGATTTATCTCGTCCTTACCGCATTGTTGGGACAGTGGAAGGCTATCAGTTAATTCAAGTTTTATGAAAAAGAATTGAGGAATCAGAATTAAGACAGTAATTAAAATATTGATGATTTTTCTACATTTAATTACTTTTGTTTATAGAATTGAAAAAAAAGAGTGTTTGATTTTATTGAATAAAATGAATATTTTGAAGGTGTGCTGGCGTTGCTGGCATTAAAAGCAAATTTTTATAGAAAAAGCAGAATGCTTTTAAACAGGAGGAAGTTAATGAAAGCCTGGAAAATGATGTTGTTTGTTTTGTTATTGTTATTAAATTTTGCAGTAGCACAACCTTCTTGGGCAGATAAAATGTCTAAAATTAGCCCAGATTATCCGCTAGTTGTGCAGAATCTTAATAGTCTCTTAATGGCGAGAAATAACCCTGAACAGTCTGGTTATACCCCAGAAGAACTCCAGCAAAAAATTGCAGCGCTACAATTACAAAAACAAACTCTAGAAACTTCCGAAGATTGGGCTAGTTGTCAAAATGAAACTGGAAGGCCACTAGCTATTTATAGTCGTAAACCTGAAGACGCAATTCCCAACAGCCTCTACTATTTAGGAAATAGACAAACTACCGATGAAGATTGGGACTGTGATGCTGTCTACTTACCGAATGATGCTCAAGTAGCAGGGTTAAATTTACCGACAGGAGAACCAGCTATTTTGAAGCTTGTAGATGGCGCACGACTTGTGGCGAGAATTAATCCTACTACCCAACAAATGCAATTTGATGTTCCACCTGCATTAGTAGAAGTTCTCAAGCCTGAGCAAGTAACTTGGCCAGTTCCTAATTTAGCTCAAGCAGATATTGATATCCAAACTCCTAATGCTCCAAATGATTGAAATTAAATAAAAAAGTGGCGATATCAGTTATGATATCGCCACTTTTTTATGAGGTTGTGTTTTGTAAATGTAGCGATCGCTATCTATTTACTAATCTTAAATTAGCGAGATAAAAGTGCATCTTCTGTAACTAAACTGGCTCTGCGGAAATAAGAAGTAGAATTGAGCGCCATTGCTTTGCAGTGTTCTGCACATTTACGGCAAATAGCCGCGCAATATCTCATTGTGGCATCGTTACTCATCTGCTCACAAGCCATTGCTGTGCGATCGCACATTTCTGCACATAAGCTACAAGCATTACCCATAAACTCAGAACCGTCGTTCATCATATTGACGCACATCATGCACATTTCGGAACAGTCACGCATCATGGACATCATAGTCATATCCAGATGTTGACCTCCATGATTTTTGCTGTATTTGAGGGTATCAATACAAATAGTGTGACATTCGATGCAGGTTTCTTTGGTGGTTTCTACTGCGTTAAGTATAGATTCAGTCATCATAAGAGTAATTTCCTAAAAACTTAAATGCTGTGAGATAGCTCTTAATTAGCAAGGTAAAGGTTTACTTTGGAGAATTCAATAGTTTGCTAAATTCCTCAAACTCGAAGATCACTAAATCTATGAACTTGCTGTAAATTTAGCTGTTTGGCGAGACTAGTGCAGAAGGGAATTAGCCAAAATCCTGATTAATTAAGGCGGAAAAATCTGCCATTTTTTGTCAAGCATTCATTATGAGAACTGATTTCCCACTCAAACATGGGAGATTCACGGTGACTTTAGCTCTCTATTTCATCCTTACAACACAACATTAGCCGAGTGAACACACCCGCCATCCTCATCCATACAATCATTATTCAGTCAAGGTTTCAGGTATTTTTATCAACAGCAAAATGTTGCAAAAAAATATGCAATGAGTACATTTACTCGAAGTAACCCAATGTCAAAAATCCCTGACTTTATTGCAAAATGTTACGTTTATGAGGCACTTAATCTGTTTCCTACCTAATTTTTACGTTGTAGACATTGCCCACCCGACAATTGTCTGGGTGTAAGCCTAAGAACGAATTTTTTGGGAATAAAACGAAGCTGATTCTTCGTTTTCGGCACAGTCTTGAGCAAACTTAATCAGATGATGTCCAACTAGTCCCACATGAATTAAGTTCTCAATATTCCCTGATTTCAGTGCTGGTTTAGCCATTTGCCAAAAAACTTGGCGATAGTTAGCAAATACACCGACACGCAATAAAATATTAGTTAAATAAGTTAAGCCTTTGCGAATATTTGCCCAAGAAGTCCGAGCCGGGCTATTAGGTACAGCAATGCGGTTGGGGTAAGTGTGTTCCATGTTGTAGGCAAACCGCTGATATAAAAATTCTGGCTGATATGCTTGGGTGATACAACGTCGCCACATTTCCACAACTTGCTGATAAGGTAGCAAAAACTCCACATTTGATTCCCGACTTTCATCAAAGACGAGCCGCCCTTCTGCTTCTAATCTCCGCCATAAAGGAGTTCTCGGTAGAGCGTGAAGCAGGTTGATTGTCAACATAGGAATTTGTGACAGCCGAATAAATTCGAGAATTCGGTCTGCGGTTTCTGGTGTATCTGTATCTAAGCCGATGATGATACCTGATACAACTTCCATACCATAGCTATTCAAAACCTTAATAGCTTCTAAGATGGGCATACTGAGATTTTGGTCTTTAGAAATAGAGTGCAACGCCTCTGGTTCTGGTGTTTCTATCCCACAAAATACAGTACAAAAATAGGCTTCGCGCATCATCGCCAATAATTTTGGACTTTGCGCGAGGTTGAGAGTTGCTTCGCAGGCAAATTGAATCGGATAACCATTGCGCTTTTGCCAGTCAATTAAGTGAGGTAGCAACTGCATTGCCGCACGGCGATCGCCAACAAAGTTATCATCAACAAAATACACTGCGCCTAAATTCCCAGATTTCCGCATCGCATCAAGTTCCGCTAAAACTTGCTCTGGGGTTTTCATCCGTGGATTTCTGCCATAGAGTTCGGGAATATCACAAAACTCGCAGCGATAAGGACAACCGCTAGAGAACTGGACATTTGCGAGAAAATAATGATTGAGATTCACCAAATGATAAGCCGGAGTGGGGAACTCAGTTAAGGGCAAACGTTCTTGAGTTTCAAACCGAATTTGTTGTGGCGGACGTTCATGATTTTGGTCGAGATACTCAATCAGGCGATCGCTGGCATCTCCCAATTCACCTAAATGTAAAATATCAAAGTCAGGATAATATTCTGGACAACCAGACACCGAAGGGCCTCCCAAAACTGTGATTTTGCCTTCGCGGTGAGCCAGTTGATTAATTTGATTAATCTGCGGTTTTTGGATGTGCATTCCACTCACAATCACCACATCCGCCCATTGATAATCAGCTTTTTTGGCTGGGTGCAAATTTTCATCAATAAAGCGTACTTCCCATTCTTGGGGTAAATAGGCAGCCACAATCAAAATACCTTGAGGTGGCATAAAAGCCCGAACATTACCCATCAATGGATAAGCATGATGAAACGTGCCAAAAGAGCGACTGTACTTGGGGAAGATGCAGAGAATCCGCCGATGATGTATGGGAACGTAACGGGCTTTTTTAGTGATAGGAGTAGTTGCTAAATTAGCAGCCACAGGGATTTGTTTCTCAAAAGAATTTAGTTGCACAGTCATTGCTAATTTCTCACCCGAAAAATGAGCAGCTAATTTGACAATTTATTGCCAAATTAGCTGTAATTTTAAATAGCTTACCGTGATAGTTAAAAAATTTGTACCTGTCTAGATATACACCTTTTTATAGAAGTTGG
Organism: Nostoc cycadae WK-1; assembly: GCF_002897135.1. Lineage (NCBI taxonomy): Bacteria > Bacillati > Cyanobacteriota > Cyanophyceae > Nostocales > Nostocaceae > Nostoc > Nostoc cycadae. The sequence goes on from NZ_DF978423.1 coordinate 274,190, forward strand.
AGATGATTGATTATGTTATTGCAGAAGGTAGGAGGCACGCAGGGAGCAGGGAGAAAGAATGAAAAACCTATAAATTTGTATCATTTTTTTCGTGAAATGGTATAAGAGGCAGAAAGCAAAAGTAAAAGTCTGATTATTTATGGCATTCAAGCTTTCAAATTGTCCTAAAATATCTGACTACCGCTTTAAAAGCTTGAATGTTAGAAGTGCGGATAAAAATCAGGCTTTTTTGATTAACCTAATATTCCTACTAATGAAATAATTAAAATTTACATATCTTATACTTTTGATAGATGTAGCGAAAGTAATTATAGTAATGGGATGTGATGAATAAATTACTTGTAAAGATAGGAAAAAGAGAACGGAGAATAGAGAATAAGAAAGAAGGAATAAAGGTCTACTTATTTTTTCTCAAAACTAAATTAGAAATTATATATGTAGAAAGTGCAACATCAACACAGGATCATCCCTCTAAGTGTATAGTGAGCGAGGGGAATTATCGGCGATCGCATTTTGGAAAACCCTAGTGACAATTAAAGGGTTTAGCGAATAAACTACCGATAAAATTTGCTCAAAGGCTGACTCTGTATCGGTTATAGCTGAATAAATAAAATAGATGTATTATGGAAAATCCTTATGTAAAATTAGAAAGTCGCAAAAATTAAAAATTGCTAACACTTCTGGCTAACAGTGCTAGAGTTTCAAAAATTCATCAAAAATTTTCAGCGGGTATCAATGCTGAAGCAACTTAAGAAAAACCAGGTTCCTTTAATTATTGGCGCGGCAGTATTTGCCTTTTCAGCTGGGGCAATGGTGTCCGCACCTGAGATTGGCAAAACAGTGGGTCAATGGCTCAAAATAGGTAAAAATCAGCCAGAACAGCTATCAGAAGCGAATAAAGTCAAATCTGCTGTATTCCCACTGGTAGCGCAATCTCCAGTGGAAAGAGCCGGAAAATTAGAAGCGATCGCCAAAGGATTTGCTTCATCTGACCGCAATCGCGCCCGCTATCTTTTAGCTAGTGATTTACTTGAAACTAGAGATGCTCAACAAGCCCTAGATTTACTGGCAGACTTGGAAAAAGACTATCCTGTGTTAGCGCCCTACATATTGCTGAAACAAGCCCAAGCACAGGATCTTTTAGGCGAACAAGGCAAGGCTTCCGATCTGCGGCAAAAAGTGCTGAAATCTTACCCCAAAGCAGCGGCGGCGGCGAAAGCGCTGTACTTAATTGGTCAACCAGAAACTCAAGATACGGCGATCGCGCAATTTCCCTCCCACCCCCTCACCTGGGAAATTATTCGTCAACGCTTGCAAAAAAATCCCAATCAGCCCCAATTAAAATTAATCTTGGCCAAATATGCTTACAATCAACCAGGAATAGTTGGGATATTAGATCAGCTGGTGAAACAGCCCAATCTCAAACCCGCAGACTGGGAGACAATTGGCACAGCCTATTGGGAAAATACCCAATTTCGCAAAGCAGCGATCGCCTATACTCAAGCACCAAAAACACCTCAAAATCTCTACCGCATAGGACGGGGGTTGCAGATAGGTGGTCAAAGCCAAGATCGAGAAAAAGCGATCGCCACATACAAGCAACTAGTACAACAATTCCCCGATGCTCAAGAAACGGGAACTGCATTATTACGTTTAGCAGACACGGCCAAAACCCGCAAAGATGCCATACCCTATCTCAATCAAGTCATAGAGCAATTCCCAGAACAAGCACCCACAGCCCTAGCCACCAAAGCCAAAATTCTTCCCGGTCTAAATGATCAAAAATCGGCGCAACAAGCCTGGGATTTATTGTTGAGCAAGTATGGTAACTCTGATGAAGCCGCAGAATATCGCTGGAAAATTGCCCTAGATAAAGCCAAAGCTAACGATTACGTCACCGCTTGGGAATGGGCGCAACCAATTACCACAAATAACCCTAATAGTATTTTGGCTCCCAGAGCCGGATTTTGGGTAGGTAAATGGGCGATAAAACTGGGCAAGCAACAAGAAGCTAAAACCGCCTTTGAGTACGTAATTAGCCAGTTTCCTCAATCTTATTATGCCTGGCGATCGGCGAATATTCTGGGGTTGAATGTCGGCAACTTTAACAATGTGCGCCAACTCACTCCTGAAGTTGTTCCGCACCTGCGTCCAGTTCCCACTGCTGGTTCCGACACCTTCAAAGAATTGTATTTGTTAGGACAAGACCGTGATGCTTGGTTGCAATGGGAAACCGAATTTCTCAACAAAAAACAGCCCACAGTTGCCGAACAATTCACTGAAGGTTTGATGCGTCTAGCTAGGGGAGAAAATCTTTCGGGAATAGACATTATTTCTAAATTGGAAGATCGAGAAATACCCGAAGAACAAGCGCAATATCAAGCCTTAAGTAAACAAATCATTTACTGGCAAGCTCGTTATCCATTTCCCTATCTCAAAGAAATTGAAAAATGGTCTGCCGAACAGAAACTTAATCCTTTACTAGTTACTGCTTTAATCCGTCAAGAATCGCGGTTTGAGGCTAAAATTAAATCCGTTGCTGGGGCTACAGGGTTAATGCAGGTACTACCCAGTACAGGGAAATGGATAGCCTCAAAAAATAATTTGGACGGTAGCAAACTTGATTTAAGCATTCCCAGCGACAATATTCTATTGGGTACATTGTATTTGGATTATACCCATCAGCAGTATGGCAATAATTCGTTGTTAGCTATAGCTAGTTATAATGCTGGCCCTGGCAATGTTTCTAAATGGCTGCAAACTCTTCCCAAAGAAGACCCCGATGAATTTGTCGAAGAAATTCCCTTTGATGAAACCAAAAATTATGTGCGTCAAGTTTTTGGTAATTATTGGAATTATCTGCGACTTTACAACCCCGAAATTTCTGGTGTAGTGGCAAAATATTCAACAGAACACCCAAAATTGCCCACCCAGTGATTTTGCTAACAGTTACCGAAAAAGTCACAAAGTTATCTCCAACTTTTTCGGTAAATTCAAGAGTTTTATCAAGCTTTGGTACAAGGGGATTTTTGCGGTTAATCTTGGTGCTGAAAGACAAATTTTCTTTTGATAGCAATACCAAAGCCAGCCGCAGTCAAGCTACCAAGAATAGTCAGAGGTTCAGGTACAGATGATCCTGTTGACGGTATAAAGTTGGCGTAAGTTACTTCAGAAAAGTATAAGGTAGAAGCATTGATTCGCTTGCTTCTACTTAAACTAATATAATTATCATTAATTAATCCACCCCACCAACCGGCTCCAAGACCATTACTAAAAACAAAGGGAACATTCCATTGATGAGATAAATTCCCCTCAATATCTTCTATTTGTGAAAATCCATGATCTGATAAGTCATATAAATTAATTAAGCTTTGCCAAATAGTTGTACTAGCCCTTCGCGCATCATTAGCATTTGTATAAAAAGTTGCAATCCCCCGATGTGTGAGCGATAAATCTTCAAAAGTTCCCGTGATAAAATTTACATCATACTTTTTGTTGAAAATTTCTAACTTTCTGATAGCTTTTAAAGAATTATTTTCTGCATTAAGAATAAATGTTGGCCCATTTTTGTCAGGAGTAATGCTAAAAGCTTCAGCCTTAGTGATGAAACCACTGCTGATAAGTACGAATGAGGCCGTGGCAACAGCGAGAAATTGTTGGCTCATATATAGGGTCAGAGGGTCAATGTTTTTGATGTTTATTTGCTGTAGCTTTTTTCAGCTAGGTTTCTTTTACCGTGTTTTCTTATCCCTTAGCAATATATAGGTAAAGTTTTTATAAAAATTTAATGGAGAATCCAAATTACGTAAGTTTTAGTAAAAACCCTGGCATATCAATACCTAAAACATAAAGCGCGATCGCTCTGACTAACTTTAGGGTTAGTCTGTAAATAATCATGTAGCAAATTGCAACCCCGTCTTAGTAAATGCTCTAGTTTGATATCTGCTAACGGCCGAAAAATTACCATACCTTTACCGCTACCTGCGGCCAAAGTTTTACCATCTGGGCTAAAAGTCACACTGGTTAATTCATCCTTATCGCCTTTGAGCGCAATTAGTAATATGCCATCGCGGTTCCATAGCTTGAGCTTATCATCGCTGGCAGCTACTATTGTTTTGCTATCGGGACTAAAATTCACACTAATGAAACTATCTCCATCTCCAGGAATATCATTGAGTAGTTGACCGTCTCGGCTCCAAATTTTAATCGTGCTATCAATACTAGCGGAAGCTAAGGTTTGACCATCGGTTGACCAAGCCACACCATTCACCGGACGGTTGTGACGGTTTAATATTTTTTGTCGTTTCCCATTCCGACTCCAAATCATAACGGTTTTATCATCGCTGGCTGAGGCTAACAATTTCCCGTCAGGACTAAAATCCACCCAATTGACAGCATCTCGATGTCCTTTTAAGGTGTGCAGCAGTTTGCCATCCCTACTCCACAGCTTGACTGTTGCATCTTTACTAGCAGAAGCGATGATTTGACCATCACCAGACCAAGCTACACCCAGTACTGTATCTCGATGTCCTGTTAATGTATGCAGTAGTTTGCCATCACGCTGCCAAATTTTGACTGTTTTATCTTTACTGGCTGAGGCAATGTTTTGTCCATCAGGCGACCAAGCTACACCCCAAACTTGACCTTGATGGCCTTGTAAGGTGCGTAAAAGTTCCCCTTTGCTATTCAAGATTTTGACAGTGGAATCACGACTAGCTGCGGCGATATTGCGGCTATCAGGGCTAAAACTGATACTCGTAATCCAGTCTGCTTGGTCATTTTTGGGGTTACGTAGCAGCACATTATCCCAGTGCCACAGTTTTACAGTTTTGTCACGACCAGCGGAAATTAAAGTTCGGCTGTCAGAACTAAATCTCACACTATTGACCCAATTGTTATGTCCTCTGAGAGTCCCTAATAGTAAACCTTGCGGACTCCATAGCTTAACGGTTTCATCAATACTGGCTGAAGCAATTGTATGATTATCGGGACTGAAACTGACACTGGTGATTCCGGCAGTATGTCCAGAGAAAGTTTTGATGAGTTTACCTTGGATATTCCACAGTTTGATTGTTTGGTCTAAACTGCCAGAAACAATAATTTGGCCATCACCAGACCAAGCTAGGCTTTTAACCGCATCATCATGAGCTTGCCAGCTTTTGAGTAATTCACCTTCTCTGTTCCACAGCTTGATAGTTTTATCAGCACTAGCAGAGGCAATAGTTTGACTGTCTGGCGACCATGCTACATCTAATACTGAACTTTGATGTCCAGTTAAGGTGCGGAGTAATTTGCCGTCACGACTCCACAATTTCACGGTGTTGTCGGTACTAGCTGAGGCAATAATTTGCCCATCAGGACTAAAACTTACACTATTAACTACAGCTGTATGACCTTGGAGCGTTTTGAGTGGTTTACCTTCCCGACTCCATAATCTGACGGTCATATCTTGACTACCAGAGGCAATAATTTGCCCATCGGGACTAAAACTTACACTATTGACGATATCTTGATGTCCCCAAAGGGTTTTGAGCAAAGTACCATCGGCACGCCAGAGTTTAATGCTATTATCGGCGCTACCGGAGACAATTAAAGCTCGTTCGCTACTAAATACAGCACTATTCACACCACCTGTGTGACTCTCTAACCTATTAGACTCCCTCTCTCCCGAAACTGCTTGATACAGTGCCGTCTGCACCTGCTGTCTAGTTGAAGAATCTACCCACAAAGCTTGTTGTAATTTTCTACCAGCTTTTATTCCTTCTTTTAAAGCATCAATACCTTTTTGGGAAGCAAACAAAGCTTCACTAGAAACACTCAGGGTTTTAATTTCGCTATCTAAAACTGTGATGATGGAAATTGATAAACCAAAGATAGCTAAAAATGCTACAGATAAAGCAACTTTTAAAGAACGATTTAATCGCGTTTCGTTAATTCGTTGTTTTTCTTGAGCTTCTGCTAGTTGTGCTGTTAATTCTTTTTCTTTCAGCACCGACCGTAATTGTTCAATTTCTAACTGACTTAATTCTTCCCGCTTGCGTAATTCTCGCAGTTCTGTGACTAAATCTAAACTTTGCTGTGGTTGAGCATCTGGGAGTCTAACTTGTTGCTTTTTTTGGCGAAGTTCGATTTTGAGTCGCTCAATTTCCGATTCACTTTGGTCAACTTTGCGGCGTAACTGATCAAGTTTGACTTGTAAACTAGATTCTTGTTCTTGCAAGTAGCGAATCAAATCTACTAAGTAATCATGAATTAATTGATAGCGCTCTGGCACATCAGGAAATAAAACGACTAACCCAGAACTGACTAAAATATTTAAAACTAACTCTAACTTACTAGCATCTTCTAATTCAGCAATTTCTGTGGCTAATTCTGCACGAGTTTTAAAAGGTCTTTGATTAGTTTCATCGGTGAGTAAATATAAAACTAGTAAAGCGATTCGTTCATTTTCTGGTCCGCAATCTTTGATTAATTCTTTAATATAACGCTCAATTAGTTTATTAGGTCGATATGGTTGATATTGCGATAAAGTATTAATTCTCTCATCTTGGAGTTGTGCGCCGACAACTTGCAACTCAATTGGTCTAACTTCGCCCAGATCTGCTGATAAATCTTCTACCAAAGCCTCAATTAATGTAGGTTCTAAATTCATCTGCGATCGCTCGGTTAATTTTTGAATAATGACTTTGGCATATTCGGGGGAGAAATTATTTAATTGATAACGAATATTTTTATCGAGGATATTATAATCAATTGCTTCTAATGCCGAGAGATTTTTAAATTCTAACAACCGATATAAATAATCTTCTCTGAGGGAAAAGACAATTTTAACGAAGGAAATATTCAAGCAATCTCGCAAAAATCTATCAAATTCTTGTCTTTGAGCTAATTGAATACAAGTAAAGAAAAATTCTTCAAATTGGTCAAAAATTAACACTGTAATGAAATGATTATTCGCATTTGCGGTTAATTTTGCCAAAATATCGGCGGTAGTTGTGGGGATGTTGAGGTTAGATGCGGCTATTTCTAAGACTTCTTCGCCGTTAACTTGAGACATCGCCGTAGTTAAAGCTTTCCCAAATTCTCGTACCCAATCTGTGTAAACTTGGATGACGACAGGTACGGCAATTTGATCGCCTACTGTACGATTTTGTAATGCTGGTACTAGTCCAGCGCTAACGGTGGAACTTTTACCGACACCTGACTGACCGTGAATCACCATCAGCTTTTGGTCAGCGCGGCTAATTTTGCCAATTAAGTTATTAATATCGCCTTCTCGCCCGGAAGCCGCAATTTCTAAGGCGACGCTACTAGTACCAGAGGGTGACATTAAAGCGGGGTTAGTTGCTTGTCTTTGGGGTTGCAAACGTCCCGCTCCAATAAAAGCGCGAAAACCGTATTGCTGCTCAACAGAACGTCGTTTTTGTCTGATAGTATAAGCTTCTAAATATCGCCCAGCGGCGAAATAAAGCGATCGCAGTATCCGCAATAAGCGAATATAACGATGGGCATTATATTGATGAGCGCTATTTTCTAAAGCATTTGGTAATTCTTTCGCGGCTTTATCTAAATATTCGTTGGCAATTTTATCATCGCCTAAACTTTGTTGGGCTTCGGCTAGAACTAAATAATAAACTTGCGCTAACAATAAGGGAAATAAATATTGATGAGAAGCGCCATGTCTTTGGGCTTCTCCTAATTTCAATAAAGATACATGAGCTAAAATACTCGCCTGCATCCACCGCGACTGCTGCAAAGCCACTTGCGCCAAAAAACCATAATCACAAGCAAGTTGAATTTGACTCCCATAAATTTGATGCAGTTCTAAAGATTTTTGCGCTACAGTTTGTAACTCTGTCCACTCTTGCAAATGTTCCAAAACTTCAGCCAGTTGGCTAATAAATTCGGCTACTATATCTGGTCGTTGCGCTAACTGCAAAACATTACATGATTGCTGTAAATAAGATTTAGATTCATCCCAACAGCGGCGGTTGTCAATTTGATTTTGCTCTGCAAGTCGGGAATAACATAATCCCAAATAATAAAGTAATACGCCTTGACGGACTAAAGGTGAAGTATGGTTGCTGAGAATATCTAATTCTGTATTCCAGGTATTAGGAATATTTTGGTTAAGATTATCTGACTCATTTTCTAATGCTAATTGTTGCCAAATTCTTAAGCTTTGCTGAAAATGAGTTAAGGCTCGCTGAATGCGATCGCCAACATAATTATCTAACCCAAAAACAAATTCTAAACTGGCGTATAGTTCCGGTTCTAAGGTAATTCCTCGCTGGCGTAATTCCTGAATAGCAAAGTGGAGTTCATCGTTATGTTCCCAGACTTGCTCTAAGGTAGAGTATGTACCTTGATTATCTTGATGCTGTGTCGGTAAAACTGTCGCAAATAGCGAGTCTGTTTCTTGGCGCAAAAATTCTTGTAACTGAGTTGTCGTCATTTCAAAACGAATCGGTGTCGCCGCCCAACTCGCAAAATCTGGCGCTAACCGCACTACTTTTTGCAACACCTCATCATTCACCCAAAAAATCATTGGGAATGAATGACGTTTAGGAAATTCATCGCGGATTTGATTAATTGAACTCAGTAAGTCATCAATCCGTTCTACTGACTCTAAACCCAAGATATTTAATGCAGCTGGTTGCTGTTCATCAGTACGCAGTTGAACATGAATGGTGCTGTAAAGACTTCTCGCATTGTGAGGTAAAACGAGTTGTTTGATAGAACCTGGAGAAGTCGCTTCTAATTGTTGCAGTATTTGTGCTTGCAAGACGCGATAGTTGCAACACACCAAGACTACCGAGAATTGTCCCCGTGACAGAGAAATTGCTCTGCTTAAACTCCGCAACGCCCGCTGGTTAGCAGATTTTATGTCCGCTTGTGTGTGTTCAACCATGTTGTAAATTTTTGCGTCTCTGCTATGACTGGGTTGACAGCAAACCAAGCACCTCGATGATCACGATATTCAAAGACAAACAAGCTACGTAACAGGGTGTGATAGGCGATATCACCACCGACTCGTTGCTGTTCTACCACCTGAAAAATGAGTTCCCATTCATGGGAGTCAATGGCGTGAGCGCGATAGTCTCTTTGACGTTGAATTACTAGTTCTACGCAGTCGCGCTCAAATGGTGGATCTTGTTCTCTTAAACAATCAAATAACAGCCCTAGTAAATCCCGTACATGACCACCGCTAATTAAGCACAATCGATCTAAAGTTTCCAGGTTATCAAATACCTCTGTAGTTAAGCCTAACCGATCGCTCGGTTCGATGTCAGGGAAGGCTCTCGCTAACACCATTTGTCGCATCAATCCTAACCCTTGGTTAAATATTTCCCCAGAACGCAATCGTACAGGTATCATGGGTAAAACTTTCGGCGCGACACCACCACCTAAACGATGCTGAAGTTCGGCGCTATCGTTAGAGAAAATTAAAGATAAGGGAATTGTGTAAACTAAATGACAGGCGAGTTTACGTAATTGCTCACCACGTTCAATAAATAAATATTCTGGCAGCGATCGCCCTGATGGTAAAGAACGAATCGCTACCCGATCTAAATTATCAACAATCACTACTAGACCTTTCTTACCTTGATTTTTCAGTTCATTATTGGCGCGTTCTAGGAGTTCTTTATTGATGGACTGCAAAATATTTTGGGTACGCGGTTCGAGATAGTCTCTTAACCGTCGCCGCAGTTGGGGACTTTCTTTGGTTTTGGCGGTGATTTTGGCTATCCCCACAGATAATTCGGCTTCTACACCCAAGTCAATGGGTGTTTGGAGAAAATCAACAACTTCTGTAAATAATTTTGTGAAGTAACTCGGCTTGAGTCGGATTTTTCTAGCTTCGAGACTTTCGCTTACTTGTCCCGCGATCGCTAGTAAAATATCTGTCACATCCACGTCAGCCATTTCTAAGACATGGGTAGACTCAAAATAAACTACATGAAATTTTTGTTCTTCTAATTCGGCTTTCAAACGCAATAATTCTGTAGATTTTCCACAACCTAAATGTCCAGTAAACAATTGACAAGTGGGAGTATCAGGAGAAATTCGTGTAATTGTCCGCAGCAAAGCCTCAATAATTTTGCCCCCCCGCACCGCCGCAAAATCGATATAATAGCGGCGATCGCTTGCATCTCCCATCATTAGAGGGCGACTAGGATTGCAAGCCTGATAAAATCTTTCTAAATCTAAAGGCATAATTAATCTTATTTACTTTGTAAACAATCAGGGATAGTGCCACCTGCTCAATAAATATATTTATTTTGATTAATTTAGGTATTTATACAATAAAAATTACTGAGGATTCCGACTGGAATTAGAATTTTTGAAGTTAATTTATATTTATTTTTTTTTATATCACATAGTAGCAGGCAATTGAAGGCAATCACACAAATTCCATCCGCGTTTATCTGCGTGTATCTGCGATTAATTATTTTTTCCTGTACTTCACTGAGTCGATAACCGCTATATATTTTTTCTCAAATAAAAATAGATCCCCGACTTCTTGAAGAAGTCAGGGATCTGGTTTTTCATCAACAGTTGGATAAAACCAATACTGTAAACATCAATTACGCTTTTTCTGTAACTTTGTTAATCTATCTTTCAACACAAGTTCGCGTTTGTTATCTTGTAGAGTGTTGGCGATCGCAATTGCTCTTTCGTAAAAATTCTTAGCAGTAGAATAATTACCTAAATGCTCATAGAACTCAGCATAAGATTCAAAAGTTTTCAATTGTTCTGGTAAATTTTCTAATTCTTGCGCGATCACTAAACGCTCTTGGAGTAATTCAAAAGCGCGTTCATTTCGTCCGACGGAAGTGTGCGCCTTAACTAAACCATCAATAGCGCGTAATTGAATAGTGCGATCGCCATTAATTCTCGCCAACCGCATTGCTAACCCATAAGTACCAATGGTATCTGGATAATTCCCCGCAGCCAGATAAGCATCACCTAAATTATTGAGTGTATTGGCTTCCCCAATCGGGTCATTTTTTTGACGACGATAAGTTAAAGCAGTCTCATAAAGTTTAATCGCCTGATTATAATCACCCAATCTCGCAGATACTAAACCTAAATTGCTCAAAGAAAGTCCTTGACCTTCGATATTGTTTACACCTTGAGCAATTGTTAATGCTTCTTGGACTGTGCGACCTGCGGCGGCTGTTTCACCTTCTTGAAGGAGAATCGCAGCGATATTATTTAGTGCGAAAATTTGCGCTTGAAAATCTTTGGTATCCCGCGCGATCGCTAATCGGCGGCGTAAAGCGTCTTCCCCTTCTTTAAAACGATCCTGTTGAATATAAGCCTTAGCTAATAATTCATAAGTTAAACCTGTAGATCTAACGTCACCAATTGAATGATAAATATCTAAAGCTTGTAAGCAAGAATCAATAGTTTTTGCACCATTTCCAGATCGATATTGCTGTTCACCAATTCGCAGCAAACTATCAGCTTCATCTCTGGAATATTGCCAATTAGAACTGCTTAACGGACGATGCAGTTGTTGGGTAATATCACTCGCCTTTGCAGCGATGGGACTTAATACAAAAGTAAAAAGTAAAAAGTAAAAAGTAAAAAACTGGGATTTATCCACCCGTCGCCCGGTAGTGATACCCTTCAGAAGCCAAAAACCATAGCTTCTAGAGTTAAAATCGTTCGCAGAATCCAAAACAGTATGCTTTGGGAATAAACGCCGTTGCTGCATAAAACTTACCCGTGAAATTTCGGCTTAAAGTATAAAGTTAAAGTAAAAGTTTTATTGTCTGCGGCATAATCACCTGTTCAATCAGCAATATTACGTAGTTGATGCTTGAAGTAAATTCTCTCCCAAGTAGATAGCGCGGATATCAGCAGGTAATTTGTCCTCTAGCATACGATAGCCTTCCTGGAGAAAATTGGCTACTTCGGCAGGGGCAATTCTTTCGCCTTCAGCTTGCAAATAAGCCGCTATTCTGGTTTCGCTCCAATGAAAAGTTTGTGCCATCAACACCATCAAACGCAATATCGCGGGTAGTTGGTCTAAGGCTTTTTCTACATAGCACCATAAAGGCGGAGAAGTAGCTGGTAAAGAATAATGAATGGCTTCCGTTGGCGGAAGTTCAATCTCGTTAATACAAAAAGCTGTGATGTTAATTAGCCAATTTTGTAAAGTTAAGCCCTCTTGTCCTGGCTGAGGGTTGTCTAAATCCAATCCGCCAAGTTCGTAATAAATATGTCGCCAAGTCAAAGCAAACAGATAATCTGCCTGGACAGGCGATCGCGCTGAATGTTGAATTAAGGTATAGACGATGGGGCTATAACGGCAAAAAATTACCGTAAAGTACTTGCCAGCCTCTGGATAGCGCTGAAATAAACTCAGCAGTTCCTGGTCATTGTGATGAAACAGCGACTTAACTAGCGGGTGATTAGTTTCGGGAAAATGAGGAATTTGCATAAGCCTTTTAGCTAAGAGTTGTTAAGATAATGTTTATAACAACAGCCCCAGAGTGCAACCCGTAAAATTCTGCTCGTAAAATTTTGCCCATAAAATTTTATTCAGGGTCAGTTTGCTGTCGAAGCTCAGACTACTTTAGTATTGATACACTAGAAACAAAGACTTAATCTTAGTCTTTATCAATAAAAATAAAAGCGGCTCCCTTATACAATCTTTATTTGTTCATGGTTATAGCAGCTAATGTAATGCAGTTTTTCCTTGCCCCGTTGACTTTAGGCTCATTTTTACCATCCCTACCTTTGGATAGTTTGTTTTCTACCCAAGGCATTATGGTAATGCTGCTTGCAGCTTATGCTGGCGCTATGTGGATGTTCCTCACCAGTGCGCCCAAAGTCCACACCGTTATGGTGTCAGATTTGGAAATTGCGCGACAGTTGTATGAAGGGCTGCTAGATTTGCCAGCCGCTGAAGTGCCTTTGCACTACTACTACAACTATGAACAAACCATTGGCACAACTGCGATTGATCCGTTATATATGTCCACAAGTCCCAGTTGGTCTAGCAAAACAATGAATAATGCTAACGAAGGACTTTGGTATCAGCTGAAAAAAAATACTCAGCTTCATGTGATTACCGGAGCTAGTTTAGGCAGCAAAAATCAGCAGCGTCATGTTTGTTTTGACCGCGAATGCCTAGAAATGATTTTATTACGGGTAGAAACCCGTGGTTTAAAATTCAAAATTCGCAACCAAAAGCCTTTAAATTTCTTAGTTAAAGACTATGAAGGAAGGGTTATTGAATTGGCGGAGGTAGCTAATTAGTCAAGCCACTGAAAAGCTGAAAAAAAATGTAGAGAGGTAGCATTGCTACCTCTCTACAATAGTTTTGGGTAAGTTTAAAAATCATTATTTGGGTTACATATATCGCGTCAGTTGGACACGGTAGCGGTCTTTTTTCGTAATCGCCACCTCTCCAATTTCTAAACGTCCTTTACCACGAATCGCTACTAAATCGCCTGATTTAACTTGAAAACTTGCTTGGGTAATATCTTTCCAGTTAACGCGCACATCGCCAGCATCGATTAAATCTACCATTTTGCTGCGAGACATACCAAAACCAGCACTGGCGATCGCATCTAATCTTAAAGAAGCCTCTACAGTTGTTAATTCTTTTTTCTTTGGTTCGCGAATTTTTAACTCACTAAGGTCAATCCGCTGGGTTTTCACGGGAACTGAACGTACTTGTTGCAGATTCATCTCTAAGAATTCTGCCATTTCTGGCACAACAATTACCTGCGCCCCGCGTTCGCCCAAAACAATAATATCTCCTGTCTTTTCCCGCACAATTCCTGTGCCTAACATGGCACCTAAAAAGTCACGGTGAGTAGCGGTATCAAACAAAAAATTCCCAGCAATTTCTAGAACAACAAGCCCAACTTGTGATTGCTCTAAGGGGAGTTCTCCACGGGCGATCGCCATTCTTTGGCGTTCTGCTTGAGGATAGCCACCCCACGCCAACAGTTGCACCTCGGTTAATCGATTGAAAACGCGTTGAATTTCTGCTAATTCTGGCGGAGATAAAAAATCCGTCAAAATGACTTCCCACGTCTTGATAGCTTGCTCCGCCTGATCAATCACACGCGCAACACTATCTCGATTTTCTACACCCTTTAACAGTTCTTCTCGTGGCAACATTATTAAAAGTCAATGGTCAATGGTCATTTGTCTTTGGCTATTTAGCGTCAGCGTAACCTTGAATATTTTCTGGTTCAAACTGACGTAATATTCTGGTTGCTTGGCGAGTTAGAGTGTCTGAACCCTGAACTACAATTAAGTACTTTCCAGCATCCAAGCGATTGCGATAGGGCAAAGCATCACCACTCCCAACAAGTATGCCTACTCCACCGCCAACAAACACAGCACCCATAGCGCCGCTACCAGCCCCTAGCAGTCCCCCAACAACGTGATTACCAATTTCACCCGCCCAGGCAAAAGTATCTAACCCAGTGATGAAACTGAAGGTAAAACCCGCAAAAAAGCCAAATGGTACTAACCAAAATGCCATCAGCTTTGCTTGCTTTTTAGCTTGCTCTTGGGGATCAATCAAACCAAACTCATCAGCAGTTTTATATCCCCTACCGAGGATCATGCTATTAATGCTGTCTTTTTCTAGCGCTAGATAAGCAGCTTCAGCTTGGATACGATCTGGTAATACGGCAACAAGGTAATTCATTGATCTAACAACAGTTGTCTAAGAAAAGTTCGCCTTAATTAACAGGGTATCAGTAAAAAAGGGCTGTTAGCGTAGCGGGGCGTTCAGCCCGTGCTGAGTTTTGAGTGCTGAGTCTTAATTGATAATTCTCCCCTTGTCCCCCTTGTCTTCCTACTCTCCACTGTCTATTCCCGATTTAATCGCATCTAATGGTTCACAAAAATTGCTCACCCCTTGCTTGAGGACATAGATTAAAACTGGTGTTGCCAAAATTTTGGGGAAAGTTGGCATTGTTTTGAGGTGTGCCATCATCCCTAGGATAGTGTTATTCAGTAATTCTTCTCTAAATTCTGATTCACAAATCACCGCCCGCCATTTTTTCGCCAAAGCATCTAACCATTCAGAATTGGCCCTTTCTGGTTCTTGTCCGGCTTTGATAGCGAGTGTCATGGCTGCATCTTCTAAATCTCCTTCACAGTCTTCAATCAAGTCCAGCGCTTCCATCGCTACAGGATCATCTATTAACTGAGAACGAAATAAGGCAATTTCTTGTGATGTAACTTGAGTCATATATACGTAGTCAAAAGTCAATAGTCCATAGTCAACAGTCTAGAGTCAATAGTCCAAAGTCCAAAGTTCAGAGTTAAAAAGGCTCATAACTATTGACAATTGACAATTGACTCTTGACCATTAACTAATTAACGAACTGACCTGATAGTCACTGCACGCTGTAATTGAGCTAAAGCACGGTTGTAATTCAAGATAGCCGTGACTCGATTACCTTCTGCTCTTGTTAAGTCAGTTTCTGAGTTGATTACATCAGTTTGCGTACCCACCCCAGCTTGAAAGCGTAACCGTGCTAACCTCAGAGCTTCTCTAGCTTGTTCTAAAGCAGTATTAGCTGTTTGCACATTGTCTAAGTTAGCTCGTTGGGTGGAAAAAGCCTGTTCGACTTGAAAGCGGATTTGGTTGCGCTGCTCGGAAAAGTTTGTTTCCGCGATCGCAATATTAGCTCTTGCCTGAGATGCTCTGGCGCGTGCTGCTCCACCATCAAATAAATTCCAACTAGCTCTCAACCCAACTGAATAACCATCAGTAATGCTGACACTATCATCGAACTGATCCAACAGGTTGTAGTTAGCCACAAAACTCAATTGTGGTAAATTAGCTGCTAACGCTTGTCGGCGCTGTTGTTCACTAATATTCCGTTGAGCCAACTGCTGTCTTAGTTCTGGACGATTTTGAAAAGCCAGGACAATACTGTCTTCTAATGATCTGTCCCACAAACCAGCTAATTGCACTGTATCTGCTGCACTAATAGAGATATTTTGCGGCAAACTTAGGGTAGTGACTAACTGCCGTCGTGCTATCAGCTGATTGGAAATCGCATTAGTTAAATCTTGTTGAGCATTAGCTAAATTGACTTGCGATCGCAAAACATCGAAGCGAGTACCAACCCCCGCACGCTCTAAGGCTTCAGCATCACGCAAACTCGCTTGGGCATTTTCCACGGCTGACTGATTAATCCGCACTTGCTCATCGGCTCCCTGCAAGTCGTAATATTGGGTACTAACGTTCAGGCGGATTTCCTCTGATTGGCGCTCCACATCCAATTCATTGAAACGTACCTGTTCCTCAGCCTCTTTGATAGCGGCTTGCCGTCTTCCTGAAGTGTAAATGTTATATGTCAACTGGGCTTGACCATTGAAACCTGTACTAGGTTCATCATTGTTAGATCTTACCCCGGCGCGGCCGCTTAAAGTATCTTGCAGCTGACTAGAAGCCGACTGACTACGAGTCACATCCGCACTGAGGTCTACACTAGGATACAAAGCTGCTTGGGCTTCTCGTAAAGCTGCACGGCTGCGTTCTAGCTGCAATACATATACCCGTAGTTCCCGATTATTCCGTTTTGCTAATTCCAAAGCCTGTTCTAAAGTAATCGGTTGATTGCCTTGAACTGTGACTTCCTCTGCCTTTGTGGGAAATTGCAGAGAATTGGCACTAGGAATCAGATTTTCAGGAACTTGTACAGCACCACTAGAAGCTGGACTCACATTAGGGGGAACTGGAACATTTGGTGCTGCTTCAGTTACAGTCGGAGTAGCTGCTGGTGCTATCTCCGTTGGCGTAGAACCAGCATTACTTGGCACAGTAGTGGCATCTGGTGCCACCTCAGCCGCTGCGGGTGTTGCAGTGTTATTTTGTGCAGTCAGTCCTCCAGTCAATTTCTGCTGCTCACAACCTTGAGAGTACAAAGACAAGGTAGTGGATATCCCTATTTGCTGTGAGCAACTTCGTGCTGCCAACAGTTGCGCTGCTCCTGCTCCTTTAACTGCTGTTGGTAGAACTATTGGCAATTGAGTTTTTAAATTTGGTCTCGACGCTGCTGGTTGTTGAATTGCAGATAAGAAAACTGTGTTTTTTTGACTAGCAGAAGGTTGGGAAGTAGCTGAATTGACAGATGTATTATTTAATTTCTCTCTTGCAGCAGTAACTAATTTTTTTTGTTTCTGAACTTTGCGTGAATTACGCTGCTCTAAATTATTTTGAGAAAAATTTAAAGTAGGAGTCGTATCGACAACACCACCTTGATTTTTCTGAGATATTTGTGCCAGCGCTACACCAGTATTTTCTGCCAATGTGCCTGGGTTAATGTGATTACTTAAATTTGGCACATTGAATGTAGTCAACTCAGAATTAGAAACTGCATCTGGAAAAATCTGGGTTGCAGTTTTAGGCAGTTGCGTATTTGTATTATCCGCCACTAAGTTATGACTTTCACTAAAAGTCACAACACTAGGAGAGGATTTTTGTTGTATGCTACTTACCTTTACTGTCCCAGCCCAGGCGGGCTGGGTTGTTAATACCGCTGCTGTTACGCCAGGTAAGAAAGTATGAAATAGTTGCTGTCTTTTATGAAATAATTGCTGTCCTTTCACCGCATCCCCTCACACGAAAATCAATCTAGCGGCAGAAACCTTTTCTTCACCACAGAATATAGCACGATACTAAATTGAAGAAGGGATATAGCACGATACCAAATTTAGGAATCGGTACTCCTTTTGTCTTCAAAACTTTTGACTATGCGAGAAAGTTCTGCTTTTTCGTCGATGCTAACGCGGGTAGGCGCACCGCTGACAATTCTTTCGTAGTTCCTGAAAGAATCTTTAATTTCTGGGCCGTCAGCCGTAATATTATACTCACGAATTCCCTTATCGTGCCACGAACCTCGCATTTTAAATACGTTAATTGCCCGCGACATTTCCCCACGAATTTCTACGTACTGCAACATCAAAATTGTGTCAGTAATCGTCGAAATATGTGAGTCAGTAATAGAATGAGAACCCATAAATTGGTCAGTTGTATTGGTAAAAAAACCAGTAATTTCTTCTTGTTTGGCATAACCAGTTACACCAATTACAAACTGACGAAAAGCATTATTACTCACGCCTCTTGCTAGGGCTGAGAGTGAGTCAATGGCAATTCTTGCTGGTTTAAAATTAGCAATTTCTGACTTAATAATTTGCAAGTGATCTTCTAAACCAGTTGATTCAGGATAGGTACAAATAATTTTGAGTAACCCTTGATGTTCTAATTCTTCAAAATCAATGCCCCAAGAGGAAGCATTGCGTGACAGTTGAGCGCGTGATTCTTCATAAGCAAATAAAATTGCGCGTTCACCGTTGACACAACCATTTTGTAAAAATTTACTTACAAGTAGTGTTTTCCCAGTACCAGTAGCTCCTGTTGCTAAAATAATCGAATCTTTAAAGAAACCACCACCACACATCTCATCTAGTGTTTTGACACCCGAAGAAACGCGGACATTAGAAGACCTTTGAGTCAAGCGCATTGCTCCCAGCGGGAAGATGTTGACTCCGGCATTGGTAATTGTGAAAGGATACTCACCTTTCATGTGAGTTGTCCCGCGTAACTTCAGGATTTCGCTCGTCCGCCGACGGCGTTCTCCTTCTAATACATTCCGCACAATTACCACGTTATCCGAAACAAATTCTTCAACTCCAAAAGATGCCACTGGGCCATATTCTTCCCCACGTTCAGTGGTAATGATGGTGGTGACATTCAATTGTTTAAGGCGGGCTACAAGGCGAAAAATTTCTCGTCTGACGACTCCCACAGCTTCATACTGTTGAAATACTGCGGTAATCGAGTCAATAGAAACTCGCTTGGCTTTATATTTGCGAATTGCATATTGCAAGCGCTCTATTAATGCTGAAAGGTCAAAATTACCGACAATATCTTGACCTTCGGGATCTGGGGAAGCATCTAGAATAAATAACTTGCCTTCATCGATTAAACGTTGTAGGTTCCAACCAAAAATATAAGCATTTTTGATAATGTCGCTAGGCGATTCTTCAAAGGTCACAAATACGCCTGGCTCATCAAAGTAGGTGATGCCGTTATACAAGAATTGAAGAGAGAATAAGGTTTTACCTGTACCAGAGGTGCCGCTGACTAAGGTGGTTCTACCTACAGGTAAACCACCATGACTAATATCGTCAAAGCCCTCGATCATTGTCCGAATTTTTTCTACACCCCCAATCGGTGGCTGATTTTGCTCTTTTTGCTCGTTTTCGCTCATTGCTGGATCGTAAATAGGGTTGTTAACCCAGGTTTTCTCTTACTAAAGGTACTAATTTGTTATCAAAAAATTTAGATTAAAGGTTATGCGACTCTTCCCAGTCTTCTTCACTCAGTTCTTCATACAGTAAATCTAATCCAATTAATACTCTTTCTCTGTCTGAAAGATCACCAATAATTTTCCGCACAGGTGGGGGCAAAATTTTCGATAATGTTGGTGTGGCTAAGATTTTATCTTCTTCAGCTAGTTGGGGATTTTTCATGACATCGATGACTTTCAGTGCATAAACACCTTGAAACTCTTGGTCTAATATGTTTTTTAGTGTTTTTAATGCCCGAACTGAGTTAGGAGTGTTCCCCGCTACGTAAAGCTTGAGAACATAAGTTTTTCTGGCTTTATTCATAAAAATACAAACTTAAACATACAAACTAAAATAAAATCTGATTTTAATGATATTAGAGAAATACACACTTTTTTGGCTTTTGTGATTGTTGAGTATATTTTAGTTGATGGGTAAAATGTATTATTTAGAAATTGCACATCTATAGGCTTCACATAGGTGTGCTAGGACATCTATGAGAGTCAAACGGTAATCAAGTAATGTCTCATTAGTCCTTCCTTCTAATTTTAGCTGTTTAGAAAATTCATCAATGAGTTCCATGTGAATTTCTATAATTTGAGGCACAGGAATATTAGCACAAAATACTGTGTTGATAAATTTATCAATTTTTTCTTTCAAGGTTTTGTCTGTAGTAAAGTAATCTATAAGAATCTGGCGATAATCAGATTTAATTTGTTGTAACAATACCCGCTGATCCACTTGAGTCATTTGCTGAAAAACCTGTTGTGGTTTTTGCTGCTGGCACGCAAACACGTAAAAATATTGGTCTATAAAATTTTGATTAAGATTCGCTGGCAACCAATTTAGTAAGTAGTAAAGTCTAGCTGTGGTGGCGGCAACTAAAGTCGATGTGCTAAATTGAGCAAAATTAGACTGAAGTAGGTAACCATTGTTTGGGTTCAACGGTATTTGGATGCCTAGCTCATCTAGATTATCTAAAATTTTTTTAACATTTGGTTGGAAAAATAGTATAGGTAGTAGCATTTATATATTTAAACATCTTGCTTAATCACTCCAACCAAAGTTGGTTAAGTTGAACGAAGTTTGAGAAAAACTTTAGATAACCTGACTAATAATGTAAGTCAAGTTGCTAATCAATTCTCAATTACCTCTCTAGATAAACAAATTTCTACAGTGGCTCAACAACCAAATACAACAAGTGAGCAGGAAGACTTATTGAGCGGCTGATGAGGTGTTCGTTATCGAGGATACATTAGTTGATTGAGATTCGCGTATGTAGATCTATCAGAATGTAGATTTTTTGATTTCACCCCTTGATAGGATACTTAAACTAACTTAAAGTATGCGCGGATTCTAAATCATTATAATTCCTCAAGGTTCTAAAGCGAATCTTTGGAGCCATAATTGTTTTAGCTGTCACTCTTGATGAGAAGTGACAATACCAGTAAAACACTGTAAGGTTATTTCCCCAAAGTTATAAAGTGGCAAAGGCAAATACTGACAATGGCAAAACCAAAGTCAACCAGCAAGGCTATGTCTTGAACAATAAAACCTACCACGGCAATGGTCTTACAGCTAAAACAAGCATTGTGGAAATGAGTCTTCTGCTAAGGATATGACTGTAAGCGTGAATACTACTTACCCGATCGCCAATGCTCAAGCTAAACGCCGCTAGAGGAAGAATCAACCCCAAAGCCTTATGTCAATGCTACAGTACCCACTTTATAACTTTCTCGCAACCGTACCCAAATGCGGTGAAACAAGTACGTTAGTAGGGGCTTTAGAAGTTTTTGAACAACAGCGGTGCGATCGCTTGGTAGTAGTCAATCAACAGCAAGAACCAATTGGGTTGTTAACATCAGCCCAGTTAACCCAAAAACTGTTGGCAGAATCGCCAGAAGATCAATACTTAGATTTGTTACAACAGCCATTGGTAATCTGGCAACAAAGCATTTTTGAGCCTTTACAAATATTAGCAGCAAGCGATCGCGTTGAGCAATTTTTGCAGTTTTTACGCTATTTTTCTGCCCAATCTCACAACAATATCAATTGGACACTGGTTGATGCTGATGGCAGATTTTTAGGATTGTTAGATAGCGGTCGTTTATTAAGATTGTTAGCCCAAGAAAAAGCTGGGATAACCGCAGCCGACAAAAAATCCTCTCATTCTTTGCGATCATCTGGCCATGTTTCCCTAGAACCATCAGGCACTTCCAGAAGTCATACATCCAAGGTAAAAACTCCCTGGCGATCGCGCAAAGGTCATCAACTTCAGCCATTACTCCACAAACCCCTGATCAAATTACTCGAACAACTGCCCTGGCCATTAATGCTGCAAACCAGCACGGGTGAGATAGTTAGCCAAAATCCCGCTTGGTGGCAGCAGTTGGGAGGTTTGAAAGATCCTGAAGATGTGCGACAACAAGTAGCAACTATCCTGTCTCCAGATCTAGACAAACAACCAGAGTATGTTAGTCAAACAGCCGGGAGATTTCCCCAGAGTGAAGATGGCACATTATCCCAACTGAACCTGCATTCAGCAGAGCATACTTGGGCTGTGAAGCACGAAGCCTTGCCCCAAAATGCCACTTTTAATCACCTACAAGAATCACCAGTTTCTCGACCCAAAACCTTTAATCGCTGCTTTTTAGATCATCAGATGGGGACTTGTACCTGCGTTGTTGAAGAACAAAATGGTCAGGAACGCATCTGGCAATTTGCCAAAATTCCCTTAGATAGTCCAGAATTCAAGGCTTTGGATAGCCAGCAAACCGAAAATCAACACCTGTGGTTAGTGTTGGGAACTGATGTCACCGAACAGCAACAGTTGTGTAAAGAACTAGCGGCGAAAAATGCGGACTTGATTCAACTCAATCGCTTAAAAGATGAATTTTTAGCTTGTATTAGTCATGAACTTAAAACTCCCCTTACCGCAGTTTTAGGATTATCGCGGTTGCTCATCGACCAACAATTAGGGGAATTGAACGAACGCCAAGCCCGCTACGCCGGACTGATTCATCAAAGCGGCCGTCACTTAATGAGTGTGGTCAACGACATTTTAGATTTGACCCGGATGGAAACGGGACAGATGGAATTAGCACTCGCACCCTTGAACATTCAAGCTGTGTGCGATCGCGCTCAAGCAGAAGTTACCGCTATCCATACTCACAGCAGCAAAACCTTACCCAACAGCCCCTCAGTTCCGAAATTCACCTTGACGATGGAACCAGGCTTAGAGCAAATGGTCGCAGATGAACTGCGCTTGCGGCAAATGTTGGTACATTTATTGTCCAACGCATTCAAATTCACGGAAACATCCGGCGAAATTGGTCTGCGCGTTAGTCGTTGGGAAGGTTGGATTGCTTTTACCATTTGGGATACAGGAATTGGAATCCCGGAACATCAGCAACATTTAATTTTTCAAAAATTCCAACAATTAGAAAACCCCCTCACCAGACAATTTGAAGGAACTGGCTTAGGGCTAGTTTTAACCAGAGCTTTAGCCCGCCTCCACGGCGGCGATGTCAGCTTTTTGTCCCAAGAAGGTAAAGGTAGCCAATTTACACTCTTACTACCACCTAGTCCACCTACTACAGGTTTTACTGATTCCGAAACAAGTAACAAAGAAGATAGAACCCAGCAGAATCTAGGTATCCAAAAAGCTCCAACTTCTGCCAATTCCCAAGTTAATCATCCTCAGCATCTCCCTGGTTCTTCTCAAAGATTAGTACTGATAGTTGAAGCCGTGGCTCGATACATTGAAGACTTGGCTGAACAACTCAAAGGTTTAGGCTATCGAGTAATCATCGCTCGCTCAGGTACAGAAGCTGTGGAAAAAGCCCGACGCTTGCAACCACAAGCTGTATTTTTAAATCCTTTATTACCATTGCTTTCAGGGTGGGATGTCCTGACATTGTTGAAATCTGACGCGGCTACACGCCATATACCCGTGATTGTCACTGCTACAGGGGCAGAAAAAGAGCAAGCATTTGCTAACCAAGCCGATGGTTTTTTGAGCTTACCCATAGAAAATCAGGCTTTAGCACCACTGTTGGAAAAGTTGTGTGCTAAACCCACAATTTCAGCTTCAGAAATGGATACTAGTCAAACTATTGTCAAAAACCAACCATTGCGAATTCTGAGATTGGTTAATCCAGAAATAGCATCAATTAACCCCCATCCCTCACTGCGTGAGCATCGGGTGATAGAAGTGGATAACCTAGATCAAGCAGAACTTTTAGCAAGGGTTTGGCAATTTGATGTCATTTTATTAGATGTAGAAACTTCCTTAGCCCACACTTATTTAGAACAATTAATTCAGCACCCGCGTTTGGTAGCTCTCCCATTGGTGACATGTGATGTTGCTACTAGCTTGGCGGCTTCTCAGATTCCTGGACTTTCAGTCTTTCCCTGCTTAACACCTTTTGGCAAAAACAATCACAGTCGTACTGACAAAGTAGATCCGCTGCTGTCAGTTTTACAAATTGCCTCTGGTATTTGTTGCCCACCGAGTATTTTAGTTGTAGACTTGACAACACTGCATGATTTACCTCAAATCAGACGTAAACAGGTAAGAAATTATCGCACTCTGAAAAATGCTGCCCTGAATAATATTACTGCTGAAAGAGGATCTGAGTGGTTTCAAGCTTTAATTCAGTATCTCCAAACCGCAGGGTTGAAAGCCGCAATTGGGCGCTATTGGGCAGAAGTAAACCAACAAATTCGTCACAATAGTGTGGATTTGTTGCTCATTTGCTTGGGAGAATCGCCAATTCATCAAGATGTGTTAAAAGCACTAAAAGCATTACAGGATTCCACTGCGAATTTGCCCCCAATTTTGGTGCTTGATCAACGTTCCCATGATTATGAACGGAATTCTTCAGCAGCAATCAAGCCACACAAAAACAGTAGCCGAGATCATGTAGATCAATCATTCAGTGCGATCGCCACAGAGATTTTACCGCGCTCAATCTCAATGGAAGATTTATTACATCATATTAATCAGGCTTTACTGCACCATCAACAGGAAAAGAGCTAATTTTTATTAGGCAATCAAGAAGCTCAGATACCTAAATTCCTAAAGTAGTTTGGTATCTCTTGGGTGAATAATTAGAGAAATATCCTGCTTTTGTTGTTTCATTTTCTTGAAAGAAATTCTAATCAATTGATAAGCTCCTTTTGAGGCTAAATTTTCATAATTGTCAGGAGGTAAATCCATTTTGACTAGGTTTTTATGTTCTGCCAAAACCATTAAAGATGGTGCTTTTACTGGCATATTTATTTTATTTTGCAGATAAACAATAGCATCGCTTGTCAGTTTAATAAAATTGACTTGTTGATGGCTGTAAAAAACTACAGTGGGTTTTTTAAAGCCAACCATGACTAATTCTTCATTGGGTTGCTTCACCTGGGCGACAACAGCAGCAATTTCCCGTAAAGGCATCTGTCGTTCTTGATCCATCAAAAACATTGCTGGCATCAAAACCACAATTAAAAATGCCACAAAGCCCAACAAATTTGCAGCAATAATACCTGACCAACGACGAGTTATTAATAAAAATGCCACACTCATAGCACCCAAAAACCAAATAGAACCGCCTAGTTCGGTTAAACCCGAATTTTGTAGGGTTTGGCGGAAGTTTGGTGCAGCTTGATCACTACCTAATAACTGGGATATTTGAAATATTGCCACAGACAATGTAGATAAAAAAACTACATTTGCCCAGCCACTAACCCAAAATAATTTGTGTGGTGATGGAGAACTAGATACGGATGAGCCTGGAAAATAATCGCTCCATAATAAAGCTACCAAAATAGCAGCGGCTGGCATTAAAGGTAAAACATAGCTAGGTAATTTGGTAACAGCAATTGTGAAAAAACCAAACACTCCCAAAAACCAAATGCAGGCAAATAACCCTAATTGCTGCGATCGCTCTTGCACTAACCATTGCGATCGCTGCCAAAATTTCAGTCGTGCGAAGGCGGCGGGTAAATATACAGAGTATGGTGCAAAACCTAAAAGTACTACCAAAAAGTAAAAATACCAAGGTGCTGAGTGACCATTTACGACTTCGGTAAAACGGTCTAGGTTGTGATAACCAAAAAACGAATTAATATAATTCCACCCATTGCGCCAAATTACTAAGGCATACCAAGGAACTGATAAAGCCAGAATTATCAGTAATCCTAGCAGTGGTCGCATTTCTCGCAAAACTTCGCCTAAGTTGCCTAAGTACAGCAAAAAAGCCAAAATTACTATTCCAGGTAAGACTATACCCACAGGGCCTTTAGTTAAAATTGCCCCAGCAATTAATACATAACAAGCTAAATACCATTTATTTGGGAGTAGGGAATAGGAAGAGGAAACGGGGCGGGGAACAGGGGGTAAGGGGGAAAAATGCTCCCTTTCTCCCTGCTCATTTGCATAGCCGAGAAAAAAACATAACAAAGCAGAGGCTATGCACCCAGTTAGTAGCATATCCGATACACCTGTTCTTCCCCAGACAATCATTTCGGGGTTGAGCGCCATAACGGCGGCGGCGATCGCAGCTGTTAAGTAACGACGGGTGGGGCGTTCAACTTGTGCTACTACGTCCCCCTGCGCCAGATGCCACTGTACAGTATAAAAAGCCAAACTAATGACGGCAATTGCAGCGAGCGCCGATGGGAGACGCACCGCCCACTCATTCACCCCCATAATTGAGTAGGCGATCGCTTGACACCAGTAAATTAAGGCGGGTTTATCAAACCGAGTCACACCATTGAAAAACGGCGTAATCCAATCACCTGTGACAAACATTTGTCGGGATGCTTCCGCAAACAATGGCTCTGTTTCATCAACTAAGCCAACACTGCCTAAATTCCACCCGTAGCCAATCCAACCAATCAGCATCAACCACAAAATTGATAAAGTCACCACTAGAGATGGACGCTGTGCTATCTTGTTGAACCATCGGTCAACAGTGTGGAAAATACTCAATTTCATCCTCATTTGGTTTTTAGTCAATGGTTATCAGTCAACAGTCAATAGTTATTAGTCGTTAACGAGTGAGATTTTGTTCTTTGATGATTTTTGCTTTGTAATAGTCATCAACTAAACACTATTATCTATGGACTATGGACTTTTGACTTTTGACCTTTGACTATTGACTAAGCACCAACAGCCATTCTTTAGTTTGAGCGTTCCAACTTGGTAGGGAAGTTTCACCAACAACATACGGCCCCCAGTAGCGTCGAGAACCATCTTGGGCGAAGGCGACTAAAATATCTCCTTTTTCTAGCTTTAAATTGCCATTAGGTAACGAAAGCAGCAAACCTTTACTGCTACCCTCTTGAGGTGCAAAATCCCAATGGGCTGGAATATCTGAGGTAATCTTGCTACTAGCCGAGCCTTTACCTTTTAATTGCCGTGCTAGTAAAGCCAGACGCACAGGTTGATCAGTTTGATTACTCATCCGCAAAGTCCCTTGGGCTTTGGCACTACCAGCGACATTGGGACGATTTACCAAAACAGACTGAACTTTGCTAGTGCTTTGTTCTACTTGGTTAACTGGTATTGTTGTCGTACTAGAAACATTTGTCGAAGTGGCTGTAGCATCTAAAATAGGTAATTCAGAATTACTTTTTGACTGAGGCATATTAGTAGATGCTGTATCAGAGGTATCAGGATTAGTGGTCTCAAATGACACACTTAAATCTAAACATCCCACCAGCAACCCAAGCAGCCCCAAGCAACAAGCTGTAACAGCAGCCTTACGATACACCTGAGATTTCATTTTGATATTGGTTAGAAATAATTTTTTGTTTAGTCTTGGCCAAATATTAGCCTATTCTCTGCCGTCAGGATGACAGAAATTTACTCACTTGTCTACAATAGACTCTCGTAAAATTAAGCTATAGGATGTATCATACTTATCATTTTTCGGAAATCACTCTTTGCATGATTAGTTACCTTAATTTTACTTAAAGAAGCTTTCTATCGGTTATTGTTCCATTGGGTTTTACAGTAGGGTAGCAAGGTTAAGCAAATAATATTACATAAAAATCAACATTCAACCGTATAATTACATCTAAATTTTTTTCGCCTTGGCGTAATCTGAACAACAAGATAGCCATTGCTCAACCCTGAGAGATATGAGCAATAAAATATTTACATTTATTAACAATTGATGATTCCTCACACCAAAATTCGGCTGATCATGAGGTACTAGAACAAAATATACATTTAATGTAACAGCATTTTGCCCAGGTTGCTACAAAGTAAACTGTTATACATTTAATTTTTACATTTAAGTCGCGGGGTTGATTAAGCTTTTTTGCCTAAAAGTCTATCTACTGGATAAATCATCGCTTCAGCAAACATATACAAATTAAATACAAAATAGCTGATACCTGATTTTAAAACCCACAAAATTTATCATAATATTCAAATATAGTATTTTGACCAAATTAATTTGAACAACCGAGTATCTTTGATTGATGCAAAACACTAGAATCAACAATTTATTAGATGCTATTGCTAGTAGCTTAGGACAATTATTTCGTAATCCTTGGCGGCGACTGTCAATCTTAATTATTAGTTTCTTGTTTGGTTTTTTTCTAGGCACAGCTATTTCAACAATTGCAGGACAAAAAGCCGAATTAGATATTGTTGTAGCCGCATTTTTAGCATTATTAACTGAGTTGACAAGTAGGATATTTTATAATCGTAAACTGTTTGCCAAAAGACCACTATGGCTGGAATGTCTGAATATTTTGAAAGTGGGATTTACTTACAGTCTGTTTGTAGAAGCCTTTAAGTTAGGCTCCTAGAAAAATTGCTAAATGGTAGTTTTGAGGCAAATTATCAATGTATCCTTGGCTCCAAGAGATGATAGCAGAGGATGTTTCAGAGTTAACTTGGCGGCAAGTACGAGTTGCCACCTTGGCTAATCCTGCAAAAGCAAAGGCTTTTGATATTACACCAACGAATGTTGATGAAATGATCCAAGAGCGATCGCAATTACTCAAATCTGTGTTGCCAGCTTTTCGGCAATTTTGTCAAACTAGCTTGCGTGCTAACTTTGAAGAAATGTTAGAGGTGTTGTGGGATTTATGGCTACCTCTGGGAATGAAATTAGCCGCACAGCGTCGAAGCCTCAACCGTCCTCTAATTCAAGGAATTTTAGGAGTACAAGGTACAGGTAAAACTACAATGTGCCAAGTTTTATCCTTGATTCTTCAGCAGTTGGGATATCGCACGCTGAGTTGGTCATTAGATGACTTATATAAAACCTACAGCGATCGCTTAATTTTATTACAGCAAGACCCCCGCTTAATTTGGCGGGGGCCACCAGGAACCCATGATATAGATTTGGGTTTAAATGTGTTAGAGCAAATTCGCCAAGGAGAAAAGGCTGTAACTGTTCCCAGGTTTGATAAATCTCTTTATGCAGGTGCAGGCGATCGCACCACTCCAGAAATTGTTACAGATATAGATATTGTCTTATTTGAAGGCTGGTTTGTGGGTGTGCAACCAATTGATCCCACCGCTTTTGATTTAGCACCGCCACCGATTATTACCGACGCAGACAAAGCATTTGCGCGGGAGATGAATCGTCAATTGAGCAATTATCTGCCATTGTGGCAACGCTTAGATAGCTTGATTTTGCTTTACCCCAGGGATTATCGCAGTTCCCTAGAATGGCGCAAGCAAGCAGAACAACAGATGGTGGCTGCTGGTAAAGCGGGAATGAATGATTCACAAATCAAAGATTTTGTCAACTATTTTTGGCGATCGCTCCATCCAGAATTGTTCCTCAAACCCATACTGCGATCGCCATCGGTTGCTGATTTGGTAATTGAAATTTGTCCAGATCGGACTTTTGGTGAAATCTACAGTTTATAGAGCATCCGGATCTACGCCCAAAGCTCGTAATTTTTCCCGTAAACGGGCATTTTCTTGTTCAGCTTGTTCGGCACGTTCATCACCAGTTAACAAGAGATTGCCTTGCTCATCCCACCAACGTAGCCACGGTAAGGCGGCATTCAAATAATAGCCTTGCCAAATGCCTAACTCTACACCCAAAGGATAAATAGGATAATGCCCTCGTTCATTAGGAAGCATTATTTCATAACGACCAGCCACTAGTTGATATAATTCGACGCTTGCCTGTTTAACTTCATAGATACCAAAGATATCATGCACCCCAACGAGGAATAGAGAAATTGTAAGTTGATTGCTTGTTAGACAGCTGAAAGCGATCGCGCCCTTCAATTTTTGCCTGATATAATGCGCGGTCTGCGGCAGAAATTATATCTTGAAAGTCAGAACCAGGTTGAGGAATATCTGCTGCGACCCCGGCACTAATTGTCACATAACCACTGACTTGGGAATTGCTATGGGGAATTGCCAATTTTCGCACCACCGAGCAAATTTTTTCTGCTAATATCGCGGCTCCCTGCATCTCTGTTTTGGGTAAAATCACGGCAAACTCTTCACCGCCATAACGCGCCACTAAATCGGCCGGACGTTTGACACTATCTTTGATGGCTTGGGCTACTTTTTGCAGACAGCGATCGCCTGCCCGATGTCCATAAGTATCGTTGTAAGATTTAAAGTAATCCACATCACACAAAATTAAAGACAAAGGTAACTGGTCTCGCGCCATCCGTTGCCACTCTTGGGAAAAATACTCTTCAAAGCGTCTGCGACTAGCTACTTGAGTTAAACCATCAATAGTTACCAACCTTTGTAATTCTTGGTTAGCAGCTTCTAGCTGTTTTTGTAGCTGAGATTGCTGAATCAAGCGTTTTACCCGCTGGCGTAATACTGGCCAGTGAATCGGTTTAGTCACATAATCAATTGCGCCCGCATCAAAGGCCTGATCAACTGACTCTTGATCTTCCAAGCCAGTAATCATTAACACTGGCGTATACTTGCCTTGATCTAAAGATTGCAACTTTATACAACATTCAAATCCATCCATCCCCGGCATGATGGCATCCATGAGGACAATCTGGGGATGCAGTTGCTGAAATAAAATTAACGCTTCTAGACCGTCTCTTGCTTCTGCTATTTGATATCCGTCTCGCTCTAAAGCAAGTCGCAGTTGGGTACGAATAAAAGGTTCATCGTCAACAATCAAAACTAGAGATTGATTTTTGTAAAAGTTGGTTTTCATGATCCCGCCTCCAGTTCTAATTGCAATCCTGTTTTGACTTGCTCATACTCTTGTTGAAGTTGTGACAAGATGTCTGCACATCCCAAAGGATCATTACTTCTGCCTTTAGCTTCTAACTGCTTACAAATTTGAGCCAGGCTAGTTGCCCCAACAGAAGCACTACTGGACTTGAGTTTGTGAGCAGTCTTCCATAAAGTTTCGGCATCTTCTCTTACCACAGATGACTGAATTTCTTGAATGAGTTTAGGTGCTTCTAAAAAATAACAGTGCAGTAGTTCTGTAAATGCTACCTGATCCCCTGCTAACATCTGACGCAAAGATTGCAAAACTTTGTGATCAATTGCAGATATTGCTAAATTTGGCGTGTTGGTTTGGTTTTGGATTGGCAAAAATGTTTGTATTGGTGGATCTTTTGTGGAGATAAAAGGCTGACATTTACGCAGTGCTTTAACTAACTCTGCCATTTGGATGGGTTTGCTAATATAATCATCCATCCCCGCGGCTAAACAAGCTTCGCGATCGCCCCGCATAGCGTTGGCTGTGATGGCAATAATATAAGGGCGAGTACTAGCTTCCCATTGCTGAGAGATGATTTGACTAGTTTCTAGTCCATCCATTTCGGGCATGTGAATATCCATCAACACTACATCATAGGGTTGACGCTGCAATGCTTGAATCACTTCTCGCCCATCAGCTACTACATCTGCTTGGTAGCCAATTTTTTGCAACATTAGTAGTGCTACTTTCTGGTTCACCAAGCTATCTTCTGCCACAAGAATGCGTAGGGGCATTTTCTCAGCTAAATGAACATCAAAGGGAGAAATATATGCACGAGAAATGTTGACTGATAGCAAATGATGTCCGCAGGTATGGGTGAGGACGTAGTGAAGTTGAGATTGTTTGATTGGTTTATTTAAACAGACAACTAACCCCACATCATTAAAGTCTCTACCTATGTCTGGAGTACCCAAAGCAGTTAACAGTACTAAGGGGAGATTTTGACCACCAGGCTGTTGACGAATGGCCTGCGCTAGTGCCAGTCCATCAATTTTTGGACTTGGCAGATCGAGGATGGCAATATCAAATTCCATTCCTTGAGCCAGCAAAGCTAAAGCGGCTTCACTTGATTCAGCAATGTATGTTTGCATTTGCCAGAACTGCACTTGCAAACTGAGAATTTTGCTGTTGGTAGGATGATCATCCACGATTAATAAACGCTTACCAGCCAACTGACTCACAGAAGTAGTCACTTCACTTGATGGGGGATTAGTCAGGATTGTGCTGGTAATTGTGAAGTAGAAAGTAGCACCATGATGGGAGAAAGTGGCTAAAACAGGCTTGCTATTTTGCCATCCAGGATCAGGATTGCCACCAATACAGCCACGACTTTCAACCCATAAACTACCATTCATCATCTCACTCAGGCGTTGGCTAATTACTAGTCCTAGTCCCGTACCGCCGTAGAGTCTGGTCATGGAGGCATCTGCTTGGGCGAAGGGTTGAAATAACCGTGCCATTTTCTCTGGGGTGATGCCAATACCTGTATCTTGGATACTAAACAGAATTTTGCAGGTAGTGTCGATATTTTGAGTTTCTAATTGATTGGCGTATACAGAGAGGACAACTTCTCCTTGTTGGGTAAATTTAATGGCATTGTTGAGCAAGTTCATTAAAATTTGGCGCAAGCGTGTGATGTCGCCAATTATCTGGGTTGGTACTTGGGGATGAATCAGGTAAATTAGTTCAATCTGTTTTTGGGCAGCTTTTGGGGCTAAAAGGTCGATTACCTGTTCTACACAAGCTTTTAAATCAAAGGGTTTTTCTTCTAGTTCCAGTTTGCCAGACTCAATTTTAGAGAAGTCGAGAATGTCATTAATGATGGTAAGTAAGGCATTGCCGCTGGTATGAACGGTTTCTACAAAGTCGCGCTGTTGGGGAGTTAAATCTGTATCTAATAACAGTTCTGTCATCCCAATTACAGCATTCATTGGGGTACGAATTTCATGACTCATCATGGCCAAAAATTCACTTTTGGCGCGGTTGGCTGCTTCTGCTTGACGTTTTGCTTGTTCTAGGGCAAAGTTTTTTAAGGTAAGTTCTTCGCGTTGGCGGGTTTCTTGTTCTAATAAATTGGCTTGGGCGAGGGCAATGCCGACTTGTGCTGCTACTGCTTCTAATAATTCAATTTCTTCTGTTGTCCATTGGCGAAAATAGCTGCACTGATGTAAGCCGATCGCACCGTTAGGTTCTCCTTGATAAGATGTACGGACTGCTAACATAGACTTTAAGCCCATATTTTGACAAATTGTTTGCGCTTTTTGGAGTAACGGGTCAGCATATACATCATCAGAAGCGATCGCTTTATCCTCGGTCATCATTTGCTCGGCATGGGGATTACCGATTACAGGAATTTTCACGTTTTCCCGACTGGCGTAGGTGGGAAAATTATTATACTCTGCTACCAGCGGAATGTAGGGTATGGGATCATTAATATAAGAATGAATGAGGCAGCGTTCGGCTTGAAATGCTTGACCAATTTGGATGGCGGCGGTAGCAAAGATTTCTTTGCTATCAAGACTTTGGCGAATTTGTTGGGTAACTTGTTTTAACAACAGTGTTTGATGTAATTGTCGTTGCAATGCTTGTTGTGCTAATACTCTTTCTGTAATGTCATGATTAAAACTGACACTGGCGATCGCTTGCCCTTGTTCATTTTGTAAGAGAATGACTGTCGTTTCACAAATTCCTTGACTGCCATCTTTGCGGATAAATTCAAGTTCCCCAGACCAACGTCCCTGCTGCTGAATATCTGGCAAAATTTGGGGTATGAATTGATTAGTTACTTCCGGTTTATATAAAATACTTGTGCTTCTGCTCAAGATTTCGGCTTTGCTATAGCCAAACATCCATTCAGCCGCACCATTCCAGTCAATAATTGTTCCACTTAAATCAGTGATGACTACGCCGTCGTACATGTTTTCAAAGATTAGGGCTTGGCGTTGCAAAGTTAATTCTGCTTGTTTGCGATCGCTAATATCGGTGTGAATGCCAATAAAATGGGTTAACCGACCAGTGTCATCATGAATAGGAGAAATGCTCAATTCATTCCAAAATAAACTGCCATCTTTGCGGTAGTTACGCAACAATACTTGGCAACTTTTCCCAACTTTCATAGATGCTTGCAGTTGTTGAATTGCTGGTTGTAGAGGATCTGTACCTGGTAAAAAAGCACAGTTATAGCCAATAATCTCTGTAGCACTATAGCCTGTGATTAGCTCAAAGGCGGGGTTAACGTAAATAATTGGTTGATTAGGGAGCCTAGCATCAGCAATTATAATTCCATCACTAGCCGCTGCTAGGGCGCGTTCCCGCAATCGGAGAGTTTCTTCTACTAGTTTCAAATCTGTAATCTCAAACATAAACCCCCTGAGCATTATGGGGGTTCCAGCGTTTTTGACAACATTGACAATATCTCGTAACCACACAACTCGCCCGCTTGCGGTTAGCATTCGGTATGCAAATTCCTGGTTTTCGCCTTTCGCCATTGCGTCTTGGTAAACCTGCATCGCCTGTTCCCGATCATGAGGATGCAGATGATTCATCCAAAAATTTTCCTGATACCATTCTGCTAGGGGATAGTTCAATAAAACTTCTGCTTGTGGCCCAATATATGTAAAGCGCCAAGTTTTGACATCGAATTCCCAAGGAATTACTTTTACCGTTTCTAATAATTCTCGCAGGTGAGTTTCACTGGCACGTAAAGCAATTTCAGTTTTTTGCTGCTCCCAAATTCGGTCTGTTAGTTCTTGATTAATGGCGGCTATACGTTTGTTTTGCAGTTCACTACTTTGAGCAAAATAAATAGAGAATGCCAATGTGCTGGCGATGAGTAACCCAGAGATTAAAACAATTAATGGCAGAGGCGATCGCAAGTCGGTTAATAATTCTAAAGAAGGATAGACTGCAATTTGCCAGTTGCTTCCATATAAGTTAAGGCTGACTTGTTGTTGCCAATTTAATAGCTGCGTTGGTAATAAGTTCTGTCCGTAAATTAATTTTCCATTCTCAAAGACTCTAATTTGATAACCTGGTGGCAAATGCACCAGAGAATCTAATAAGGATTTAACTTGAAAAACTCCTAAAATAAAGCCATCAAACTGTTCGCCAATCCATAGTGGCAGATATGCAAACAATCCTTTCTTGCCTTGAAGAAGCTCAAATGTGGGCGTAAAATTGGTTTGACGGCGGTTACGTGCTGCTTCTAGTGCTGTGCGTAGTTGAGGTTTTTGAGTTAGTTCTAAAGTTTGGGTGATTTGATAGTTAACTTCGGGTACAGTCCATCTCACCCGCAATGATGCGTCAATCCATCCCAGAGTTTGATATCCTCCAAAATCTTGGATGTAGGCGGCTGCTTCAGTTCGCAATTTTTTCTGATCCAAATTATCATGCAGTTGCCAGTTTTTGCCCATACGCTCTAGTGCCAGAATTCGCATATTTACTTGGGCTGTTAATTCAGTTTTAATGGCGATCGCTTGTTGTTGAATCAGTTGTTTAATATCGTGTTGCTCTTCAATTACTAGCTTCTGCCAAAGCAGAACTACTGCTATTGCAACAACAATACCCACCACTAAGGGCAGCAACTCTCGTTTGCTGAAAATTTCTCTTGCTTGAAACTGATGATATCTGTGCCGCCTAACCACTTATTCATCCTCTAGCACTTTCAGCATGTGTCTGAATGATTATTACTATTAATTAAAATTATGAATATTTATTTTACAATATCCACATTTTCAGAAATTATTTTTTATTGTATCTTTTTTAAGAAAATAGTTAAATTTTCCTTATAATTTTTATTTTTTTAGTATCTATTACTTGTATTTAAAAGAAAGTAATTAATCTTTTTAAAAGAAATATTAATAAAAGTTTATTTTTGTCAACGGAGATTTTTTATATTTGTTAAATTTAGCTTTTCATCTATTAAACCTGTCCTGTTATTAACCTAATCTTTGATGATGCTTCAAAATTAAATTGATAAATTGGAAATTGTTAACCTGATATTTGCTATCGATTTAAGCAAAAGCTACGAACAGTAAATTCTCAAATGAAGAATCAAAATCTCCAAATAAAAGAGTTTTGATGCCCAGCATTGATTCCCAAGAACATTTATCAAAGTGTTTGTTTTTATAATACCTAAATTTATGGCTAGTGAGGTAGGTAGCAGAAGTATAATTACTGTTGTGAATTCTTAGCTTTTACCTTATTGATTAGCAAAATACTGTAACTTTAATAACAATATACATAATTTACTTAAAGTTTTGAGATAAAACGCAGAAGCCAAGACTTATAAACTCTAAATGTTGAACTCTCAACTAAAAAATAAACAGCAATATTTTTATAAATATCGCTGTTTTCTCAAAAGAATTCAGGACAATTTCCACACACCACTAATTGATTCTAGTTTTTTAATTCTGATATCATGTCTGGCAAATTACTCATAATATGTCATTGCGAGTTTAACGAAGTGGAACGATGCAATCGCCTAGACTTTGCAATTACTTCGCTTCTGGGCGAGACGCGAACGCGAACGCTCGTAATGACAAGTATTTAGTCAGACTTGATATGAATTCTGAATTCTTAGATTTACTGTTTAGACTGAATTTGATGAATTAAATCTGTAAAATATTGCCAATCATTTACCTCAGCAATTGGTTGCCAAATTGATTCAATTACAGGTCTAAGCAGTACAGTTTTAGGATTATGTTGAGCTAAGGTTTGGGCAATAACTTCTATCGCATCTAAATCAAAATGATTTAAGATTTTATGGTAAATTATGCACCAATTATCAAAAGTTGCAGAAGTACCCGCCGCTGGTAGAATCTCTGAATTGTGTAGTACACAAGCTGGGTCATCACGCCATTTAGAAGAAAAAGTTCGAGCCATTTCTGAGAAAAATAGATGATAACCAACTTGGCTATCTTTTAAAAATGTTATGGTTAGCTCTAAAAGCTCATCGGCTTCTGGATGGTTCAACTGCTCAAAACCTAACTTTCTCAACATTAAGCGGCGATATTCTGTCCCATAATATTCATTAAAGCTGGCGAGTCCCGCTTCCATGTCAGTTGGCTCAATAATTGCCTTTAATGGTTCTTGCAGCATTTCTAAATTCCATTGGCAAATATTGGGTTGATGACCATAACAATAGCGTTTGTAATAGTCAAAATATGCGGCTGTAAAATATGGGTCATAGGTGGGGATAAATGCGTAGGGGCCATAATCAAAGCTTTCCCCAGTAATCGACATATTGTCAGTGTTCAAAACACCATGACAAAAACCAGCCGCCATCCACTGTGCAACTAGTTCGGCAACTCGCTGGACTAACTCTGCATAGAATAAGGCATATTTATCTTTTTGGCTGACTAAATGACGGTAATAATATTCAATGACATGGTCTAACAGCTTTTTAGTTAGATCTGGACGCTGTAAATAATGAAAACGCTCAAAATTGCCAAAACGAATATGAGAACTGCTCATTCTCACCATGACTGATGAACGAGTAGGAGAAGGTTCATCACCGCGCCACAGAGATAAACCAGTTTCAATCATGCTGAAACAGCGAGAGGTGCGGACTCCCATTTGGTGTAGTGCTTCAGCGGCCAAAACTTCCCGCACCCCACCTTTGAGTGTCAGCATCCCATCGCCACCACGGGAGTAAGGTGTTCTACCAGAACCTTTGGTGCCGAAATCGTATAATTCGCCATTAGTAGCGCGGACTTGACCATAGAGAAAACCTCTACCATCACCTAAGTAAGGATTATAGTTACCAAATTGATAACCGTGATAGCGCAGTGCTAATAAAGGCTTGCGTCCTTGAAATTTGCCAAAAGCGTTGATGAAATGCTCATCTGTAACGGCTTGAGCATTTAGTCCTAAATCAGATAACAGTGCGTCATTACGCCAGCGCAAAATATGTTGGGGAAATTCCTCTGCGGCTACTTCGTCGTAGTAATCATCACCCAAAGATTCTAAGGCTGGTTCGTAGTTGAGGGTGAGCAAAGGATTAAGAGAGTTGTCGTGGTTAGGAGTTTCAGCCAGAGTCATTACGCGCAAAGCTCAAAGGATTATTCCCTTCATCGTACCTCTGACATCAGCAGAGCGCGTCAATTACAAAGTTGATCACACTGACTCAAAGTGTGTATTAAAAAGCTATGTATAGGCTAAGAGCAATAATTAGCATCAATAATTACCTATTATTTTAGGTACATTTTATTGTAGAAGCAAAATATATGATTTCAGTAATAGTTTGCATAGGTAATTATTGATAGATTTTAGGATAAAGGGCATTTCTTAGGCTTAATCATTATGAAAGATTGATTGTTATCATCAATAACCGCCGATATATTACGAATCTTCGTTCTTTTTGCCGCCCACAATAAATTTTTACTTATATGATCAATCTAATATTTTTTTAATAATTATGGGTTAGGACTTAACCAATTTGACGTTAAAACCTGTAAACTAAGTTTCAACGAATTAAGTGATCCCCAAACAAATCTATCAACTCTAATTAATTGTCTCTCCAGTTCGTCATTTTAGCCTTTTGCTCTATGTAATCGGCTCGGCTTGACTTGTTTGAATATAGCTCGAAATTATTTTGTGATTGCACAAGCGAAATTATATTCGACTTGCGTTAATTTTCATGCCTAAAAAAATTTAAATTCAAGTTTTGAGGAGATACATTATGTCAGATTTTTTTAACCAATTTTCTCGCCGCAAATTTATCGTAACAGCTGGAGCATCGGCAAGTGCGGTGTTTCTCAAAGGCTGTTTAGGCAACCCTCCAGAAAATCTGACTGGTGGTAATTCCTCGACTGCGCCAACTGCTCAAACTGTTGCCAATATCAGTCCAGAACAAGCGCCAGAAACTAATACAGTAAAATTGGGATATATTCCGATTGTTGAAGCTGCGCCGTTAATTATTGCTCAAGAAAAAGGCTTTTTTGCAAAATATGGTATGACCAAGGTAGATTTGGCAAAACAAGCTTCTTGGGGTTCAGCGCGAGATAACGTAGAAATTGGTTCGTCTGGTGGTGGTATTGATGGCGGACAATGGCAAATGCCAATGCCACATTTAATTACAGAAGGTTTAATTACTAAAGGGAATCAAAAAATCCCGATGTATGTGTTGGCGCAGTTAATTACACATGGGAACGGAATTGCGATCGCCAATAAGCATAACGGTAAAATTAGCCTGGAAGTTGCTAATGCTAAGTCTCTATTTAAAGAATTAAAATCCTCCACACCTTTTACTGCTGCATTCACTTTCCCCCACGTTAACCAAGATTTTTGGATTCGCTACTGGTTAGCAGCTGGTGGTTTAGACCCAGATGCAGATGTCAAACTACTGACTGTACCTTCGGCGCAAACTGTCGCCAACATGAAAACCGGGACAATGGATGCGTTCAGCACCGGAGATCCTTGGCCATATCGGATTGTGACAGATAAAATCGGCTTTGTGGCTGCATTAACCGCAGAGATTTGGAAAAATCACCCTGAAGAATATTTGGCGATACGGGCTGACTGGGTTGATAAAAATCCTAAAGCGACGAAAGCATTGTTAAAAGGCATTATGGAAGCGCAGCAATGGTTAGATAATTTTGACAACCGCAAAGAAGCAGCCGAAATTCTTGCTGGTAGAAATTATTTCAACTTACCTTCACCCGAAATTTTGGCAGGCCCATATCAAGGTAAATATGACATGGGTGATGGTCGCAAAATAGATGATAAATCAATGGCTGCTTATTACTGGAAAGATGGAAAAGGTAACGTGTCTTATCCCTATAAGAGTCATGATTTGTGGTTCATAACTGAGAGTGTTCGCTGGGGTTTCTTGCCAAAAGATTACATCACCAATAATGCAGCTAAAGCGAAAGAACTCATTAATAAAGTTAACCGCGAAGATATTTGGAAAGAAGCTGCCAAAGAAGCGGGAATTGCTACGGCTGATATTCCCACAAGTACATCTCGCGGTGTAGAAGAATTTTTTGATGGAGTTAAATTTGATCCCGAAAAACCAGAAGCATATCTCAAGAGTCTGAAGATTAAGAAAGTGAGTGTTTAGTTATTTGTCATTGGTCATTAGTCAATGGTCAATAGATATTAATCAGCAGTTTATTATTCATTCAAGGGAAACGGAATTTATGACTTTAGCCCAAAAAAGAGCAGCTAGTCCAAGGTTAGATAACAGTTTTATTTCACAGATACAGAAACAAATTCCGAATCTTGTACCGCCGGCGATCGCACTTTTAATATTTCTCGTAGTTTGGCAATTATTTGCTTGGATTCCTGGCGCAACATTACCAGGGCCAATTCAAGTCATCCAAGATACCTGGATTTTAATTTTGTATCCTTTTTATGACAAAGGCGGTATCGATAAAGGTCTTTTTTGGCAGATTTTAGCTAGTTTACAACGGGTCGCCATTAGTTACACTTTAGCGGCAATTGTGGGTATTGGCGTAGGTGTTTTGATTGGTGTGAATCAAACTATGTCTAAGGCTTTAGACCCACTATTTCAACTATTGCGGACTGTACCTCCTTTGGCTTGGGTTCCCATTTCTTTAGCAGCACTGCGTCAAAACGAACCAGCAGCATTATTCGTAATTTTCATCACCGCAATTTGGCCGATTTTAATTAACACTGCGGTCGGTGTTACTCAAATTCCCCAAGATTACAACAACGTGGCTAAAGTTCTGCAACTCAGCCGCAAAGAATACTTCCTCAACATTTTGATTCCCTCTGCTTTACCTTACATTTTCACTGGCTTAAGAATTGCGATCGGTTTGGCTTGGTTAGCGATTATCGCGGCAGAAATCGTCATGTCTGGGATTGTCGGTATCGGCTTCTTTATCTGGGATGCTTACCAAAATAACAACGTCAGTGAAGTAATTTTGGCGCTAGTTTATATCGGTGTCGTTGGTTTACTCCTGGATAAATTCATGGCTTGGTTGCAAAACCTGATTTTACCAGCAGAACAGAAGTAGTAATTAGTCCAAAGTCAAGAGTCCATAGTCCAAAGTCTAAAAAAACCATTGACCATTGACTCTTGACCCTTCGGGTTCGCTAGTTGCTTCAAGTCGGGAAACCCGCCCAACGCACTAGCTCACCATTGACTCTTGACCATTGACAAAGGACAAATAACAAATGAGCGTATTCGTTGCTGTTGATCAAATTGATAAGGTATTTAATTTAACTGGCGGCGGTCAATATATTGCTTTAAAAGGTATTGACCTGGAAATTAAAAAAGGCGAATTCATTTCTTTAATTGGTCACTCTGGTTGCGGTAAATCCACATTATTAAATATGATTGCGGGTTTGGATTTGCCCACTGAAGGTATTGTGACGCTGCAAGGGCAGAAAATCACCAAACCAGGGCCAGACCGGATGGTGGTATTCCAAAATTATTCGTTATTGCCTTGGCGGACTGTGAGAGAAAATATTGCCTTGGCGGTAGACTCAGTGATGAATGGTTTACCCGCAGATGAACGCAAGGCGATTGTCGAAAAACATATAGATATGGTGGGTTTGCGTCCCCACGCCGACAAACAACCAGGAATGTTATCTGGTGGACAAAAACAACGGGTGGCGATCGCACGGGCTTTAGCAATTCGTCCTAAACTATTACTGTTAGATGAACCCTTCGGTGCGTTAGATGCCCTAACACGGGGTAACTTACAAGAACAGTTAATGCAAATCTGCGAAGAAAATGAAGTCACTGCGGTAATGGTGACTCATGACGTAGATGAAGCTGTGCTGTTGTCTGACAGAATTGTTATGTTGACCAACGGCCCCGAATCTAAAATTGGCGACATCCTCGAAGTTGATATCCCCAGACCCCGCAAACGTATGGAAGTTGTGGAACATCCCAGCTACTACAGCTTGCGGAGTGAAATGATTTACTTCCTCAACCAGCAAAAACGCATTAAGAAACTGCGGGCGCGGAAAACAGCGGATGTTTCCCGTCATGGTTTAGAAAAAGTTAACTTAGAAATTGGCTTCTTACCCCTCACTGCTTGCGCGCCTCTCGCTGTAGCTAAAGAAAAAGGTTTCTTTACCAAGCATGGCTTAGATGAAGTGAACTTGGTGCGAGAAAGTAGCTGGCGGGGTATCGTTGACGGTATCACTGGCGGTTATTTAGATGCAGCCCAAATGCCTTCTGGGATGCCCATGTGGCTAACTTTGGGCGGTTATAAAAACCAACCCTTACCCGTAGTTACCGCCCTCACCATGACCCGCAACGGTAACGCCATCACCTTAGCAAAACGCTTTTATGATGAAGGTGTCCGCACCTTATCTGACTTCAAAAATTACTTACTCCGCACCCGCGAACAACGCCACACAATGGGCGTAGTCCATCCCGCCTCCATGCACAATATGCTGCTACGTTATTGGTTGGCGGCTGGTGGTATTGACCCAGATACGGATGTGGATATGCACATTATTCCACCCGCCCAGATGGTCGCTGACTTGCAAAACAAAAGTATTGACGGTTATTGCGTCGGTGAACCTTGGAACTATCGCGCCGCCGTGGAAAATGTCGGCTTTACCATCGCCACAGACTTAGAAGTTTGGTTAGGACACCCCGGTAAAGTTCTCGGTGTGCGGGAAGATTGGGCAGAAAAATATCCTAACACCCACAT
This sequence comes from Nostoc cycadae WK-1, assembly GCF_002897135.1. Classification (NCBI taxonomy): domain Bacteria; kingdom Bacillati; phylum Cyanobacteriota; class Cyanophyceae; order Nostocales; family Nostocaceae; genus Nostoc; species Nostoc cycadae. Next base: position 316,398 of record NZ_DF978423.1, read on the forward strand.
TGCCTTAACTAAAGCTTTGTTAGAAGCTTGCCAATACTGTGCAGATCCCCAAAACGTCGAAGAAGTCAGAAAAATTGTAGCGGGGAGAGATTACGTCAGCACTGATTTAGAGTACATCCAACTAGAAGACCCGGATAGCTTAGTTTGTGATATAGACCACCCCCTACGCGACTACGCCCATCACCAGTTTTACTCTGAGTCTGCCATTAACCGCCCCAGCCGCACAGAACAAATCTGGATTATGAGTCAGTTGGCGCGTTGGGGTGATACTCCCTTCCCCAGAAATTGGGTAGAAGTTGTAGAACGAGTTTGTCGGGTGCGCGTTTTTAGTACTGCCGCCAGGGAATTAGGTTTAGATATCAGCTATACTCGCCAACCCATTCAGTTATTTGATGGTACTCCCTTTAATGCTGATGACCCTATCGCCTATCTCAACAGCTTGCCAATTAAACGCGACTTTTCCATTGCGGAAGTCATTCTTGATTCACCCACTAGAAGAGTTGCATAACTGACGGTTGAGTATTTGAGACTCATTAATGAGTCTTGGAACTCCTTTAATGAGTATTTGAACTTCATTAATGAATATCTAAACCTCATTAATAAGCCTCTGAACTCCATTAATGAGCTTCCGAACTTCATTAATAAATATTAAACACTCCATTAAAGAGTATCTGAACTTCATTAATCAAGCTTCAAAGTTCATTTACCAAGCTCAAAACTTCATTAATGAAGATAAAAGGCTCATTCGCGCATCTCAAAAATTCAACATCAAGTTCACGAACAAACCTAACCCCCCAGCCCCCTTCCCTCAGAGGGAAGGGGGAGAAATCAAAGCCTCTCTCTTCGCAGGCTAGGGTGTACACACAAATCATCTGATCCCCCTAAATCCCCCTTTTGAAGGGGGATTTAAGAAAAATTCCCCCCTTTTTAAGGGGGGTTAGGGGGGATCGAAAGGCTACTAGGCAACTTTATAAGACTTGTGTGTACACCCTAGCTCCTCGCAGGAGAGAGGTTTGGAGAGAGGTTTTCCTAATGCTATGAAAAGTCCAGTTCCACCCAACACACTTCACCCTTCACCCACCGCCATGCAAAACCGCAATTTGTCCACCGTCACCGACACCTCCAGAAGACCATTACCAACTCTGACCGACAATAGCAGACATTTTCTCGAAATCAGAGACGTTAGCAAAGTTTATCCCACCAAAAAAGGCCCCTTCACTGTGCTTGATGGTGTGAATCTCAACGTTAACCAGGGTGAATTTATTTGCGTCATTGGTCACTCTGGCTGCGGCAAATCTACGCTGCTAAATATGGTATCTGGTTTTAACTTTCCTACAACTGGGCAAGTGTTACTCGAAGGTCAACCCATCACCAAACCAGGCCCAGACCGGATGGTTGTATTTCAAAACTACGCGCTGTTACCTTGGCGGACTGCATTTGAAAATATTTACTTAGCGGTGAATGCAGTTTACCCCAACAAAATGGAAGCCGAGAAAAGGGCTATTGTGCGGGAAAACTTGGCAATGGTGGGGTTGGCTGACGCAATGGACAAAAAGCCCATGCAAATGTCTGGCGGTATGAGACAGCGAGTTTCTATTGCGCGGGCTTTGGCAATTCGCCCAAAAGTGCTAATTTTAGATGAACCTTTCGGGGCGTTAGATGCAATTACCAAAGAAGAATTACAAGAAGAATTGCTAAAAATTTGGAATGATAATCGCTGCACAGTGTTGATGATTACCCACGACATTGATGAAGCGCTGTTTTTAGCAGATAAATTAGTGATGATGACCAATGGCCCCCATGCCAAAATTGGCGAAGTCATGGAAATTCCCTTTTCTCGTCCCCGCGATCGCGCCCGCATCATGGAAGATCCACAATATTACAAGCTGCGTAACTATGCCTTAGACTTCCTCTTCAACCGTTTTGCCCATGATGATGTAGGTTAAGAAAATTTTTTCCACGACAAAGGTTAGCCTGATAGCAAAAGATAAAAGGTATAGTGATTTTACCTTTCTTCTTTTGCTTTATTTTTTACCCAGTCTCTACCGTCAATACTATGTCTTCCGCATTTGATACATCTTTAGCGAGTGCCAGAATTAATAAGTTTTGGGAACTATCTGCTACCTTTGGGCAAGAAGATAGTGCCAAAAATATCTACTTAAATGAGATTGTCAGCGATCGCTATACCCTGGTGAATGGTCTACAAGTACTTCGAGATGAATTACAATTCGCTGGGGCGAGTATTTCGGATTTAAAAGCTTGTGCCGCAGATTTGAGTTTGCCCAGTGTGATCACCACATTGGCATATACTAACTGTGGCGATCGCATTCACCAAGGAGAATCAACCAGAACCTATCGTGATGTGGTGGCTACTCGGTTCGCTACTTTATCAGAAATTGGCGAGTTAAAAACAGAGACTTTTTTCCCCACTGGCGGCGGTACTGATGATGGTGCAACTTTAGCCCATGTGACTATTGCCCATCAATTAGATGAAACTTGGCGCACTCAAATTTATGCAGGTAATCCCCAGTCTTTTATCCTCGCGGCTATAGATTTAAAAACTCATGTCGGCCGGTTAGATTTAGAAGAACAACTCATCTACGGCAAAACCCAAGAATCTTTGTGGCGCGAACCCCGCGCAGCGTGTGGAGCAATTGTCGGCGCACTGACACACTTCAATCCCCGTAACATCGTCCATCAACGCCTACGCCGTGACTTAGGAGAAGAGAATTATGAGTTTCTCTCTTCTCGCCAAATTGTCGCTGATGATGGTACAGATATTACAATGGCCGTTGCTGCGGCGATCGTGGCCATTCGCGGATTAGAAAAAACAGCGATCGCGTTAGGTAAAGAAATGGACGAAAGAGGTATGGCGCATCTCACCGCTACAACTACCGTCAATGTCCCCTTCCGTGATGACCCAGTAATTTATCTAGCCAGAGCAACAGTATTTAATGGTTTAATTCGCATCCAAGGTTTAGGCGCAGATGCCAGTAAATACAACGGTAAGATACTTCATCATCTGGGCGAAAAACATTTGCGGCTAATTTACGATGACCTCGATAACGATAACTTACCCATTGAAGAAATTCCTTATAGAACCCGGAAATCTGTTGTAGTAGTCCATGATCAACAAGTAGAAACTACTATATTACAGATAGGAAATGGAGAGGAGAAATAAGATATAAATGGGGTTTAATCCTTTCGTGAATCTTGGCAATTCAAAATATAGCGGTATTCAGATATGTCAGGACAAATTGAAAGCTTGAATGCCAGGAATAGTTGCGTAAAAATCTGCATCTACTTTGACTAATTCATCGATTAAAGCTGCAATGGAATAAAGTAATTTTGCAGTGAGTTTTCCAAATTAATAGCTGTTTCCGCTATTTTTGCAATTAAAGGTATATCAGTAATTCAATCTGTATGCAAGGACAGTTAAGACATTTAAGAAAAAACGTAGCAGTTGGTATATTACTGATACTGACAAATGCCAAAATAGACATCAATATTGCCACAAGAAAACTGCGTTTTAACATAAGCTAACTATTCTATATATTTAGAATAGTTATAGCGTTTCCAACTTCGGTGCGGTACAAAATTACCCCTCAGCGATTGTATCCTTCAATTGTGCGATCGCACTAAACTCAATACTTTTTGGATAAAGGTTTTGTCAGCCTAGATTCAGATCCCTCCACCTGCGGCGACCCCCTTAAATTACTAATTTTTGAATAAATACTTAGATGCGGATGTTCTCATCTTGTGAACTATGAAAAAATCATCAACAGCCGATTAATAGGGATAAACTGCTTGTTCTATACTATCCAGATAAATGCAGTAAACGCAGATAAATTTGTCCCTCACTTAGATAGCAAACACTATACAAAGTATTTTTACTGTTAAATACTAGTAACTTTTAAAGCATGTACTTGAATTTCTTTCTTTAGACATAGTGATATTTTCTCACTATTAGCTTGAAATAATCATTATATTTACGAATGACGAAATCTTTATACTTTTTGGAAAATAAAACACAACAATATCTTCTTAACATCTTGAAAATGTTTACACACATTAACAATTTTGGACATCCGGTAAAAAACTATTTAATTAATAAAAACTTATTTTTAGATATCATCCTGGCGATAGTTTACGGTCAAGATAAACAGCATCTTGTCTCTCAAGGCAGCATCAAAAAATTTTTAAGATTGGCAGTAGAAAAGCTACATCATCCAACAGTAGATATAAGATTACAGGGAATTCTAGAATTAGAAAGATTAGCAACTTATAATTACCAACATCACGGGGAAATAATAGAAATTCTCGCCACTTTTGTGCGAGAAAGCTCTCCTCACAAGGCTCACGAGGAGATTCACCCAGATATTCAAGCAGCTTTGAATGTGATGATTAGAAGAGACACTCAAAAATCTTTAGAATCGGCACAAATTGATTTAAGCCATACAGACTTAAGAGGAGCAAATCTCAGTGGTGCAAACCTAGCTGGTGCTAACCTCTATCAAGTTAATTTATCAGGATCTAACCTAGCTGGTGCCAACCTCAGCGGTGCAATTTTAAGCGCAGCTAATTTATCTGAGGCTAATCTTGTTGGTACTAACCTTTCCGAAGCAATTATCAGTGCAGCTAATTTATCTCAAGCAAACCTAGCAAAAGCAAATTTGGTCAGGGCTAATTTTTATCTCGCCAATTTGTTTCAAACTAATCTGCAAGATGCCATCCTGGATGGAGCTAATTTTCGAGAGGCGAAATTTTCCGGATAAGAGATGATAAATGCTGAATAGAGGAATGTTTTCTCGACATTACTATTAATTTACTGACACTCAAGCCTTTGTGCCGCTACTGATCAGGGTGAAAAACTAGTAAATATTAAGAAAATATTAATTATTAAATACTAAGTTGTCAAAATATCATTACAAAGACAACTTAAAGTCATGAAAGTACTATCAATAAAAAGCCGTAACTGCATATTCAAAATTTTAGCGAAATGTTATACTCGTCCCAACCTCTAAGTAATAATTCTGTATTGTGAGGAATATTATTCCTATGTCTGCAAATAAGACAGACAAAATGTTGCGTTGGTTGATAGGTACGACAGTTATATTGGCGATCGCACTGAATATAATTGTTTTTGCTGCCTCCAATAAAAAAGAGTTATCAATTCCGCAGCAAATACAATATAGAACCCAAGCATTAACCACGACTGCCATCATGTTTTTAGGATTAGCAGTGATGATTAATGCTTATTATGCAGGTAAACGGACAGAGGCAATGCAGAAAAATGCGATCGCCTCGGAAAAGAATGTCGAATTGAGTATACAAAATGCTCAAATTTCCCAAGATAGATTGATTGCAGACAGATTTATGGCTGCTATTACGCAGCTAGGTCATGAAAGAATTGAAACGCGCATCGGGGCAATTTATGTTTTAGAACGCATCGCCCAGGACTTTCCCAAAGAACATTGGACAATCATGGAAATCCTCGCGGCTTTTGTGCGGGAAAATACAGGTATTCCCACAGAAGCCGAACTCTTCAAAGAAGAAGATGCACAGCCGATATATTGGGGCAAACCAAAAAGCAGAGTGCTGACAACAAAGCACGGAGAACGCCACAACAGTGAAGAAGCACCTAAAATCCGTCGGGATGTGCAAGCCGCACTGACAATCATTGGCAGACGTAATTCGTTATTAGAATTAGAAAGTCAAAAATTAGATTTACGCAGCATCGATATTCGGCGAGCAGACTTACTAGGAGCCAATTTAGAAAGAGCAGATTTACGCGGTGCAGACCTTTCCGGCTCAGATTTGCGCGGTTCTAATCTCTCTGGAGTCAACCTCCACAATGCAAAACTGGTGCGGTCAATTCTTTATGAAACCAATTTACAAAAAGCCAACTTGCGAGAAGCCAACTTACAAGGGGCAAACTTGAATCGAGCTAATTTGCAAGGGGCAAACTTGCGTGCAGCAAATCTTCAAAGCGCAAGTCTGCGTACAGCCAACTTACAAGGGGCAAATTTGTATAAAGCTAATTTACAACAAGCAACATTAAAAGTTGCTGACCTTTCTGGTGCAAAGTTATTTTTGGCTAACTTACAAGGGGCAAAGTTGGGTAAAGCGAATTTGCATTTAGCTGGACTGATTGGCGCTAACCTACAAGGAGCAAACTTGAATGGTGCTAACTTGTCTGGGGCAAATTTAAACGCTGCCAAACTCCAGCAAACAGAAGTTTTCTTTGCCAACCTCACCGAAGCGAGTTTGACAGAAGCTGATTTATATCAAGCAAACCTGATGGGAGCCAACTTGAATCGGGCAGTTTTATATGAAGCTAACTTGTCTCAAGCCAACCTCATCGGCGCGAATTTATTTGGTACAAACCTGTGTGATGTCAAATTAGAAGGCGCAATTCTCACAGGTGTGAAAAATTTAGACTCACAACAGATTGGCATGGCAGTAGGCGATCGCACAACCCGTCTACCTGATGATGTCGAAGCCCCTACCCACTGGCGACAATCGAGTTAGAAGGCAGGGGGCAGAGGGCAGGGGGAAAATATATTACTCAGCACTTTCAAATCAGCGATTTATGAGAAAATCTTAAAACCAAACATAAAAAATTCTTACACCCCTTAGCCCCTACACCCCATTTTCACGACAGAGGTAATACCACCATTGGAAAAACTCTTAAAAATCTCAAAAATTATTGACACCTGTACAGAATTTATCGGTCGATTTACCAGTTGGCTCATATTAGTCATGGTCATACTGGGGGTATGGAATGTTATCGGGCGATATTTGGGGCGATTTACTGGTAGCAACCTCACCTCCAATGCTTATATCGAAGCTCAATGGTATATTTTTGATTTAGTTTTTTTGCTAGGAGCCGCTTACACTCTCAAGCACAACGAACACGTCCGTGTAGATATTTTTTATAGTAATTGGCAACGTCGGCGCAAAGCCATTGCAGATTTCGTGGGTACGATATTTTTCCTGATTCCCTTCTGCGTGATGGTGATAGTTTTTTCTTGGGATACAATCATTGCTTCTTGGCAGATTCAGGAAAGTTCACCTGATCCTGGTGGTTTACCACGTTACCCAATTAAAGCGATGATTATTGTCGCCTTTGTATTGTTGATTTTTCAGGGAATTTCTCAGGCAATTAAAAACTGGGCAATTATCCAAGGCAGACTAGAAGCAGAGGAGGAACAACATGACACTGGCTTATGAATGGCTAGGGCCAATAATGTTTGCGGGTGCTTTGGTGTTTTTATCCTTGGGATATCCAGTAGCATTTTCACTAGGTGGTGTGGCCATTGTATTTGGCTTATTGGGAATTAGCTTGGGTGTATTTGACCCGATATTTCTCACTGCCATGCCACAGCGGATATTTGGCATTATGGCTAATTACACCCTTTTAGCTATTCCTTACTTTATATTTCTAGGGTCAATGCTAGAGAAATCTGGCATAGCGGAACGGCTTTTAGAAACGATGGGGATTTTATTAGGACGGTTGCGTGGAGGACTGGCCTTAGCGGTGGTGTTGGTGGGAGCTTTGCTGGCAGCTACTACGGGTGTAGTTGCTGCCACAGTAGTAGCAATGGGTTTGATTTCCCTGCCAATTATGTTGCGCTATGGCTATAACAAACAATTAGCCACTGGTGTCATTGCAGCATCGGGTACTTTAGGACAAATTATTCCGCCGAGTGTGGTTTTGGTAGTTTTAGGCGACCAACTTGGTGTATCTGTGGGGAATTTGTTTATTGGTTCGGTGATTCCCGGCTTGATGATGGCCAGTGCCTTTGCGCTTCATGTGCTAATTGTGGCATTTTTGCAGCCGGATGCCGCACCAGCCTTACCTGCGGAAGTGCGGGAAATTGGCGGTAAAGCTTTGGGCAAAAGAGTAATACAGGTGATGTTGCCGCCTTTGGTTGTGATTTTACTGGTGTTAGGGAGTATCTTTTTTGGTATTGCTACCCCGACGGAAGCCGGTGCCGTTGGTTGTGTAGGGGCGATCGCTTTGGCTGCTGCTAACGGTAATCTCACTTTATCATCTCTGCGTCAAGTCTGTGATACCACTTTGCGAATCACCAGTATGGTGGTGTTTATTTTATTTGGTTCTACAGCTTTCAGCTTAGTATTTCGGGGATTAAACGGCGATCAATTTATGTTTGATGTCCTCGCCAATCTTCCTGGTGGCAAAGTTGGCTTTTTAGCCGTCAGTATGATGGTGGTGTTTATCCTCGGTTTCTTTATTGACTTTTTTGAGATTGCCTTTATTGTCATACCTTTATTTGTGCCTGTTGCCCAGCAATTAGGCATCGATTTAGTTTGGTATGGTGTAGTGCTAGGAGCAAATCTGCAAACTTCGTTTTTAACACCACCTTTTGGCTTTGCTTTATTTTATCTCCGTGGTGTTGCACCCCCGGAAGTTACAACATCGGATATTTATCGCGGTGTAGTACCATTTATTCTGCTGCAATTGTTAGTTGTATTGTTAATTATTGTCTTCCCGCAAATTGTGAGTTTCTTACCTTCTTTGGGCAGTTAACATCATCAATACGGGCGATGTTGATTGCCCAAAGCTTTAAAGTAAATGGGTTTGTATTCAGCACTTTGCTATATCTACTATTTAGCCACACTCTCTGGGTTTCGAGATGACTGTACAAGAATGCTGTGTAAGGTCTGCAACAAATCTTTTGTTGTATATGGCTTAGGAATAAATTGTTTCACTCCAGGCATTTTGGTTAATTTACTACTGGCTGTCAAACCACTAACAGCAATCACCTTGACTTGAGAATTCATTTTTTGCATCGTACTAATAGCAGTAGCGCCATCCATTGATGGCATCATCATATCCATCAACACGAGACTAATTTCGTCTTCGTGTTGAGCATAAAGAGCGATCGCTTCAATACCATTACTAGCTGTTAATACTCTGTAGTTGTAAGTTTCTAAAGAAATCTTGGTGGTTTCTAAAATTCCACTTTCATCATCAACTACTAAAATTAATTCTCCATTACCTTTGAGTAATTCTAAGTCTTCCCCTAAAAGTGTATTTGCTACTTCCACTGCTGGCAAGAAAACTTTAAATTCTGTACCTCTGCCAACGTGACTAGACACATTCACAAAACCACCATGACTTTGAATTATACCTCTAACAGTAGACAAACCTAATCCCGTACCTTTACCAATTTCTTTGGTGGTGAAAAACGGTTCAAAAATTCTATCAATAATCTCTGACCGCATCCCCATACCTGTATCTGCAATAGTTACTACAATATAAGCGCCGACACGCGCATCTAGATTCATTCGCGCATACTGTTCATCTATTAAGAGATTTTCCGCCGAGATTTTAATATTACCGCCTCTAGGCATGGCATCACGGGCATTAACTACTAAGTTCATCAGCAGTTGATGGAGATGTGTTGCATCTCCAATCACAGCCCAAAGTCCTGGCTGAATGTTTTGTGTTAATTCAATTGATTTGGGAAAAGTCTCTTGGACAATTTGCTGGATTTCGGAGCATAGATGGCTGACTTGTACAATGCTACGCTGACCGTCCACTCCCCGCGCAAACTGCAAAACTTGCTTGACTAAAGCGGCTCCACGTTTAGAATTAGCTTCGATGGTTTTCAACATCTGCTGATTGCGCTCGTTAGTGTTAGGCATTTTGAGTTGTAGCAGTTGTGCAGCAGTCAAAATGGGAGTCAGAATATTGTTCAAGTCGTGAGCGATACCACTGGCTAGTGTACCGATGCTTTCTAGACGTTGAGCGCGGAGAATTTGACTTTCTAAATGTTTTTTTTCGGTAATATCAGTATTAACGGTCAAAATTGATGTTGGTTGGTTATGGCGATCGCACATTAATGTCCAACGACTAGCCACAATCACATCCTGTCTTTGTTTGTTAACTTGTTTTAATTCTCCTTGCCAAAAGCCAGACTCAGTTATACTTGCATAAATATTTTGTATTTGCGATAAAGTTTCTGGCGTGTACAAAAGCTGATTGACATTCTCACCCATTACTTCTGTAGCTTTCCAGCCATACAAATGTTCAGCGCCTTGGTTCCAAAAACAAATTTGATTATCAAAATCTTTAACGATAATTGCATCGCTAGTAACATCTAACAAAGCTGCTTGTTCGCGGATTTTTTCTTCAACTTGTAAACGTTCGGCAATTTCGGTTTCTAGGCGTAGATTTTGCTCTTGCAGGGTTTTGGTAAGGGTTCGCAACTTGAGATGTAGTTGAATTCTGGCTAATACTTCTTGGTGTTGGAGTGGTTTGGTGAGGTAATCGACTGCACCCAATTCAAAACCTTTGACTTTATCTAAAGTTTCTGAAAGTGCTGTCATGAAAATCACCGGAATATCTTGAGTTGCTTCCTTGGCTTTCAGACGACGACAAGTTTCAAAACCGTCGATTCCCGGCATGAGGATATCTAACAAAATTAAGTCTGGTTTACCATATTCTGCTATGGCGATCGCACTTTCGCCGTCTTCAGCAATTAATACTGTAAATCCAGCTTTACCTAAAAAATCAAACAGCATTTCTAAATTAATGGGAGTGTCATCAACAATTAAAATGACACCCGATTTATTAAAATCATTTTTCATAAAGCCTCAGAACACTTTTGGAGAAACTCCAATATTTGTTTCCCTTTAAAACCTTTTGCTAGTTGATATAAACGAGTAGCAAAAGGTTGTAACTTCTCTTCCCGTTCTTCTAGTTTGAGCGATTGTTCCGCGATACTTCTTAAGTCACCCCGCATAGCCAAATCTAGCAACATTGCTAGTTCGTCTGCGGGAGGAGGCACAATCGCAGCCTGAGATGTCAAGTGTAAAGGATAAATTGAACTTTTTTGTTTATCCTTCATCTTTCTTACCTTGTCTTCATATACCCATTCCAATCCCAAGTGAACTTGTAACTTTTCTAAAAGTTCGGCTTTTTGGATAGGTTTGGGTAGAAAATCATCACACCCAACTTTTCGGCTTTCTTGTTGATTAAACTCAAACACACTTGCTGATACGGCAATTACGACTATTTCCTGAAAATTTGGTAACAATCTCAGGCGACGGGTAGCTTCAAAACCATCCATTCCTGTCATCACTAAATCCATCAAAATCAAGTCTGGCTGAAATTCAGGTATTTTCTGCAAACACTCTAAGCCATCACTAGCCGCCAAAACTTCAAATCCTAAAGGCTCTAAAATATTGACCAAAACTGAGCGATTTTCCCATTTATCATCTACAACTAAAATTTTGCGTTTAGCTCCAGCAACACCAATAATATTCAGTTCATTAATATCAACATTGCTCAGTTGTTCAACCTCTGGTAATTCTAAATCTAGCCAAAAAATACTGCCTTTGCCCAGTTCACTTTTAACAAATAATTTGCCCCCCATCATCTGCACCAATTGACGGCTAATTGTTAAACCTAATCCGGTTCCTTCCGTTTTTAAACTATCCTCACCCACTTGTTTAAATGGCAGAAATATGTCTTCTAATTGCTCCTGAGCAATGCCAATTCCTGTATCTTCTACTAAAAAGCGAATTTTCAACTGTGGAGATTGAGCAGCAAGTTTATCTGTATCTATTATCCAGTCTCCGTCCTGATTTATAGAGCCGACTTTAAAAGTTATACTACCTTTTTTTGTAAATTTTACGGCATTGCTTAATAAATTAATTAAAACTTGCCGTAAGCGTTTTTCATCACCACAAATTAACTCAGGTAGATAACCAAGAGGTTGGTAAATTAAACCTATCCCTTTAGTTTCTGCACGTAGCCGACAAATTTCTATAACCCCATCTAAAAATGCTGAAAAATTAAATTTTTTCAACTCTAGCTCCATTTTCCGAGCTTCAATTTTAGAAATATCTAAAATATCATTAATCAATGTTAAAAGATGTTCACCACACTGATGAATAATGTTTACACCATTCCGTTGTTGACTACTCAAAGAGTCATCTGTTTTAAATATTTGTGTATAACCTAAAATTCCATTTAGAGGTGTACGTAGTTCGTGACTCATATTCGCCAGAAATTCGCTCTTGGCGCGGTTAGCATCGGCGGCGACTTCTTCGGCTTTTTGCCGTTCTTGAATTTCTTGTTGTAGTTGTAAGTTTCTTGCTTGTAATTCTAAAGTGCGTTCTTTAACTTTTGTTTCTAATGTCCGATTATATTCTGCTAAATCATGATAAAGACGGGCATTTTCTAAAGAAATTGCTGCTTGTGATGATAAAAGTTGTAAAACTTCTAATCTTGCTGGTGTAAATGCCCCAGCAATTAATTTATTTTCTAAGTAAAGAATACCAACCAACTTACCCTGATTCACAATCGGGCTACATAAAATAGATTTTGGTTGATGTAAGACAATATAATTATCTGTTGTAAATACGCTCTCAGAAGTAGCATCGTTGAGAACAACATTTTCCCGCGATCGCTGCACATAATTAATTAGCGATATTGGCAAATTCTGACTAGATTCTACCGGAGTTGACTGTCGCACATTGATTTCAGTTTGACCAAACCTACCTGATGCTTCAATAAATAAATTATCAGCTTTAGCTAAAATTAAAGACCCTGTTTCTGCTCCAGCATTTTCTAGCAAAATGTGCATCAATTTAGCTAGTAGTTTGTCTAAAACAATTTCCCCAGAAAGAGCTTGGGACGCTTTCATGACTGTGGCTAAATCAAAAGCTCCACTCATATTGTGATTTATCGAGTGCATCAGCTGATTTTTGTCTAAATTTAGCGTTTGACGTTCCCACAGTCGTCCGACAATTTGGGGATATTTAGCTTCCAAATCTCTCAACTTGGCGATCGCACCCCAGTTACTATATCCATAGTAAGCATCCGTAAAATATATCTGGGCGACTTTTTCTCTACCACTGGCAAAATAAAACTTTGCGGCTAGTTCATTGGCGAGAGCCTCTTCTTGGATATATCCTTGTGCTTTAGCCCCAGCAATAGCTTTGTCATAATTTGCCATTGCTTGCCAATATTGACCAATGATGCGGGCTTTTTCTGCCTCAACAAGCTCATACTTATGCTGAAAATTCATCGGTGCATGATCTGCCCATTTCCGCATTTTTGCTTGATTAGTTTGCACTTTCTCTAGCAGCAGTTTTTGATGTGTAGATGAAACTGATGGATAGATGGCCAGTTGTGCTAAAGAATCGTAGAAATAAAATAATGGTACATTTAACCACCCTGTTACGCCATCTAAATATTGTTCGGCTTTGCTGGCATTTTCCACAGCTTGAGCAAAGTCACCAAATAGATAACAAAGAACTAATTTATTGAGGAATACATAATGAATAATTGTGCGCTCATTTGATTGGATGTGGAAGGGTAACAATTGCTCTTCGTTGTAAGCTTCACCAATTAAAAGGCAAGGTTCTTCTGATAGCCCAATTAAATTCAAAACTGCTTGATGAAAGACTTGATGCCATTTTAGGGCAGTCTCTTGATGAATTTGCGCGATCGCCTTACTATATTTTGCCATTTCCTGTTCTAGGTTGGTTAATTCCCCACCACTCCAGTAGGCATATTGACACTTATTAGCGGCTGAATAACCTGTATGTACTAAATCCCCAGCTTCTAATCCACTCAAGTAAGCATCTTCTAAAAGTGGTAAAGTCTCTCTCACATGATGTTTCCAATGAATTATAAAAGTGCCAACTTTAAATAAAACTTGGCTTCTCACTTCATAAGCATCTAAGCATTCTAATAAGCTTAAAGCTAATTTTCCAATTTGATCAACCGCTTCAATATCTTGTGATAAACCACTCAAAACCACACCAAAATCAGCAAAACCACTCGCTGAAAACGGTGTATTTCCATACTGAATAGATAAGTTTATTTGTTGACAAGCCATCAAAATAAATAATGCAGGTGCAGATTGATAAGCAGCAGGTACTAAACTTGCTATTAGTCTCATTGCTGCTCGTTTGTGAGCATCTGTCATTGAAGGCGAATTAATTAAATCTTCTATTCCTTGACCTGCTAAGTAAGTTGTAGTTTCTTGAATAGCTTGCTGAATATCTAACTCAGTCGGTGCTTGGTTGAGTGTTACTCCTAACATTTCCAAAACTTCCAAACCAAGCTTTACTGCTGCAATTAGTTTTCTTTGAACTTCACAACTTTTGATTCGTAACTCATAAATCTTCACTTTTTCCAGTTGCGTTTTAGCTTGTTGTAATACTACCTCAGCTAATAACTCCATTTGCTCAAAGTCACCGTCTAAAAATGCCGATTCTGCTGCTTCCTGATGTAAGTTTAATGTTAGTTCATATTGCTGATGCCAACTGACAGGTGTTAATAAGCTCAAAGCTATCTTGCAATAACGCACAGCAGACTCATACGCGGCAGCGGCTTTCGCTTTTTTACCTGCAATTAGATTGAGTTCAATTAACTCATATTTTGCTGAATCTGATGTTAGTAAATCGATACCATAATTTAAGTGATTTACTAAAGAAAAAATATGTTCTTTTTGCTCTTCTCGTGATGTTTGTTGTAAAAGTAATCGACCAATTTGGAAATGTGTAGCTTTTTTTTCCACATCAGGAATTAGCAAATAAGATGCTTGCTGTACACGGTCATGTAAAAACTTATAGGTAATTGGTTGCTGTAACGAGTCTGTTAGTAATTTTGCTTCTGGCTGTTCATTCAAAACTAGAGGTATTTTATAAGAGGCATCTAAAGGTAAAATCAACCCTGCTTGTAAAGCCTCCCAAAGTTCCGTTGCTGTTGCTGTCCATGATTTTTGGTTAACAATACTCAAAACATCTAAATTAAATTTATTACCGATACAAGCAGCTAATTGCAAAATTCTTTGGGTAGTAGGTGATAATTTTTGAATTTGATTGACCATCAATTCAATGACATTATCGGTAATCTCAATGTTTTTGATCATGGCAAGATTCCACTGCCAAGATGCTGTATTAAAATCAAAAAATAATAAGTTCTCTTGATAAAGAGACTTGAGCATTTGGGTAACAAAAAATGGATTACCTTGGGTTTTATTAAAGATTAAATTAGCTATTTCTAGTGACTCTTCTGGGCGATTTTTAAGTGCATCACTAACTAATTGTTGGATATGCCAAATTTCTAAAGGCTGAAGCACAATACGATTGACATTTATACCAATTTTTTGTATTTCCTCTAGAGTTAAGATTAAGGGATGAGTCGGAGTCACTTCATTATCACGATATGCACCTATTAATAATAAATATTGACTCTCGCTGTCACTCATCAGTATTTGAATTAACTTGAGAGATGCTACATCTGCCCATTGTAAGTCATCCAAAAAAATTACTAGTGGATGTTCTGCTTGCGAAAATACATAAATCAATTGTTGAAATAATCTATTAAAGCGGTTTTGCGATTCATTTATTCCTAATGCTGGGATTTCAGGCTGAGTCCCGATAATTTTTTCGATATCAGGAATCACATCAATAATCACTTGACCGTGAACCCCAACTGCTGATAAAATTTTGCTTTTCCAGTTGGTTATTTTTTCAGTATTTTCTGTTAATATCTGGCGGATTAATTCTTGAATAGCTTGAATCAATGCCGCATAAGGTATATGGCGTTTATACTGGTCAAATTTCCCAGCAATAAAATAACCATTCTGGCGAATAATGGGTTTATAAACTTCATTAACTAAAGAAGATTTACCAATTCCCGAATAACCGCTAACTAACATTAATTCAGTTGTACCTGAACTAACTCGCTCAAATATATTTATCAATTGAGCAGCTTCTTGCTCTCGCCCATAAAGTTTTTGTGGTATCAGTAATTGACTAGATAAATCAAGTTGACCAACAACAAAATTCTCAATTTTACCAGTTGCTTGTAGCTGGTTTAAACATAATTCCAAGTCAGCTTTTAAACCCAAGGAACTTTGATATCTTTCCTCGGCAGTTTTTGCTAATAATTTCATAATAATATGAGAAACTGCTGGAGGAATTTGAGCATTTAAAGCTTGAGGTGGTATGGGTATTTTAGCAATATGAGAATGAATTATTTCTAAGGGGTCATTTACCTCAAAAGGCAGTTTGCCAAGCAAAATTTGATATAATGTTACACCTAAAGAGTACAAATCAGTGCGATAGTCTATTGAACAATTCATTCTCCCAGTTTGCTCTGGGGACATATAAGCAAGACTACCTTCTAGCAAATTGAGATGATTCACTGTCTGAGTTTCTTGATATAGGCGTGAAGCACTACTAAAATCTATAATTTTGATTTGATTAGTATTAGGATTAATTAAAAGATTGCGAGGTTGGATATCTTGATGAATAATTTGATTTTGATGTAACTGAGATAGTGTTAAGGCTAATTGAATTGCTATTTGTAAAAAATCGTGTAATTCTAAAGTGTTTGTGTTGATAAAATCCTGAAGTATTTCGCCAGGAAAATCTTCTAATATCAGCGCTAGTCCGTTTTGTGTACTTTCTAAAGCGAGAGGTTGAATCACTCCTGCTATTGCCAAAGATTGCAGTATTTGATACTCGTATCGAATGCGAGTGATTTGCTCGATTGTAGGATAAGAAGTTTTAAAAGTTTTGATGATTACTGATATTTGTGCTGATTCTTTAAACGCACGGTAAATACAGGTATTTATGTCATCATAAAGAACTTTGATGAGATTGTATTCGGCAAGAATAATACTCATATTTATTTTGTCACTTGCGTGAGCTAAATATTGACATCAGTGTTCAAGGCACTATTTTGGTATTACTAAATATTTTTTTAATGTGATGCTCAATAATGTTCAGGCGGACAATGCTGATAACATCAAAATTGGTTGTTTTGGAACTAACAGCATTGCCCACCCTAGAAAAATGGGGATAAATCATGGGTATAGAACTGATGTATCTTCATCCTAATACAAATAAACTGCTTTGATTGACTATTTTTTGGGCGATCGCCACCCAGATAAATAACTGCACTCAACAGCAAACTTAATATCCCCACACGCAGCTGTGCTTTGTGTGGGGAAGCTATTACTGGCTATTAGTAGAAGTGACAAAATTGGCGTAACTCAATTCATTCACACGATTCCAGTTATAAACTTGTTGGCGAAAGTTTTTCCACTGTTCGTAAACTTGTTTAAAGTTGGGATCTTTACTGGCATTTTCTTCATATATCTCAATAGCAATTCGCTGTGCAGCTTGTAATATATCTTGGCTATAGGGAGTAAGTTGTGTACCACCAGCAATCAATCTCGCAAGTGCTGCACCATTCAAAGTATCGTACTCGGTGAGCATATTCATGTTGGCTTCAAAAGTCGCTGTCTTGAATATTTCCTGATACTCTTTGGGTAACTTATTCCAAGCATTCAGATTTACTAACACATCCAAAGAAGGGCCTGGTTCCCACCAACCCGGATAGTAATAATATTTCGCAGCTTTATTTAAACCCAGTTTCTCGTCATCGTAAGGGCCTACCCACTCAGCCGCATCAATTGCACCCCGGTCAAGTGACAAATAAATTTCGCCTCCTGGTAAAACTTGTACATTCACACCCAAACGCGACATTACTTGTCCGCCTAAGCCGGGAATTCGCATTTTTAACCCTTTGAGGTCGTCTAAAGTTTTAATTTCTCTTTTAAACCATCCCCCCATCTGCGCCCCAGTGTTACCAGCGGGAAAATTAATAATGTTAAAACTGGCGTAGATTTTCTGAATCGCTTCTAAGCCACCGCCATGATATAACCAAGCATTTTGCTGTTGGGCATTTAAACCAAAGGGTACAGAGGTGGCGAAAGCTAAAACCGGACTTTTACCAATGTAATAATAACTGGCTGTGTGACCACATTCTACTGTTCCGGCTTGGACAGCATCTAAAACTTGCAGTCCGGGGACTAACTCACCAGCGGCGAAGGGGGTAATTGTAAAACGACCGTTAGTCATTTGCTTAACACGTTCTGCAACTACTTTTGCACCAATAAAAGTCCCCAAACTTTTAGTCCAACTAGTGGCCATGCGCCAGCGAACAGTTGGGAGTCCAGCTTGCACTCCAGGAGATGTAGTGCTACGACTACAAGCCGCTAGGGTTGCAGCCGTGGCTGTGGCTAAAGCAGCTGTGTTTAAAATCTTTCGGCGTTTCATCATGCTTGGTAATGTTAATAATTGACTGTCAACATTGCAGTCTTTAAATTTTCACACCTTTGCGATCGCCTACTTCACTTTCTCAAGCTAACTTCTTTTATGACAAATTCTGCAAACCAAGTTTATCCGGTTATTTGGCACAACGATTCAGTCTCACTCATTGACCAAACTCGTTTACCCAATGAATACGCCTTTGTCGAAATTCATCGTAGTGAAGATATGGCGCTGGCGATTAAAACCATGATTGTGCGGGGTGCGCCAGCAATTGGTGTGGCTGCGGCCTATGGTATGTATCTTGGGGCGAGAGAAATTATCACCAGCGAACGCACTGAATTCTTAAATAAATTAGAAACAGTCGCCCAATTATTACGAGAGACTCGTCCCACGGCGGTAAACTTATTTTGGGCAATTAGCCGGATGTTAAATACTGCCCACGCAACTGAAGGAAGCGTCGAAGATATCAAAGAAGTTTTATTTCACACAGCTCAAGCCATTAATGAGGAAGATTTGCAAACTTGTCAAGCGATGGGCGATCATGGTTTAACTGTGTTGCCTAAAACACCCGAAAAACTCACTTTACTGACTCACTGTAATGCTGGCGCGTTAGCAACTGCTGGTTATGGTACAGCCTTGGGTGTAGTGCGTTCTGCGTTGCGCGAAGGGCGCTTAGAACGGTTGTTTGCCGACGAAACCCGCCCCCGCTTACAAGGCGCAAAACTCACAGCTTGGGAATGTGTGCAGGAAAATATACCTGTGACCTTGATTACCGATAATATGGCCGCCCATTGTATGCAGCGGGGTTTGATTCATGCTGTCGTTGTGGGTGCTGATCGCATTGCGGCGAATGGTGACACAGCCAATAAAATTGGTACCTATAGTTTAGCGATCGTTGCCAAAGCCCATAATATACCCTTCTTTGTTGCGGCACCGTTTTCTACCGTTGATTTTGCATTAGCTAATGGTAGTCTCATTCCCATTGAAGAACGTCACCCAGAGGAAATTTATCAAGTTGGCGACACCAGACTCACTCCAGAAGGTGTGGAATTTTACAACCCAGCTTTTGATGTCACCCCAGCCGAGTTAATCACAGCCATAATTACAGAAAATGGAGCATTTGCACCTGGCGATTTAGCTAAGTACCAGTTAAAACAGTGTGTTAACTAACTATCATTACTGTTTTTATGCAAATTCTCATTCAGCCTCGGTGGGAAAAATACCAGACTCCAACAAACAAAAATTCTCCCCGATGCAAAAGCCTGCTTCCTCATATATTTATGGCAGGCATTTTTTTCAGCAGTTTTTCCCCATTGATACCAACATCTGCTGTTGGTCAAATTAACAGTAAACTAGCTAATTCAAGCCTTGGTCAACAACTTTTACAAGAAGTCTCACAATGCGCTGAAGCCAAAATTTCTCATCAACAGCCAATTGATCAAACAGAATCAGAAGCTATTGCTACGAAGTGTGCTTTGCAAATTCTAACTCTAGGGTCAAATGAAGAATTTCGTCCTGATGCTTTTGATCGCGTCGCGGCTTTTATGGAAGCCGTTGGTGTGAAACTCCCTCAATCTACTAGTCAAGGACAAGCCAACGTAAAACTTAACTTTAATGGGGAAAGTTCTATTTTTAGAATTCCTGTCCGCATTGGTAGACAAACTCAAACTTTTATATTAGATACAGGTAGTGGACAGACAATTATTAATACTCAAATTGTTCAACAGCTAGGGCTTAAAAGCAAACCTGTGCCGAATGGACTTTTGGAATATAAACCAGTCATTGGCAATAACTTCAAAAATCTAGATGTTAAGGTTCATACTTTACCAGTTTTAGGCGTAAATTCTGCCACTGTTTCTGGAATTCAGGGTTTAGAATTACCTACATACGCACTACCAAAAGATATCTCTGGAGTTTTAGGACTGGATTTTTTAAGTAAATTCGATGTTGTTCTCAATCCTAAAAAACAACAATTGCAACTTTTACCACATTCCGACTTTGTTGCTGATGCTATCCCCCTTAAAGGAAGCTTTGGTATTTTAACTGCCCAAGTTTATATTAACGGTCAAGGGCCTTTTACTTTTGTTGTGGATACAGGAGCCTATACAATAGCTGTTTCCAAATCTGTAGCTCAAAAATTAGGCATTGACGATCGCAACGCCCAAACATCAGAAATCTTTGGTTTTGGCGGAAGGGAAACAGTCAAAAAAATTAAATTGACTAAGTTGCAAATTCAGCAACATCAAGTAACTGAAATTGATGCTGTCATTGTTGAACAAAATAATATCCTTAAGCTCCCTGGTGTAGAAGGTATTATTGGTCAAAACTTTCTCAACAAATATCAACAACATTGGCGCTTTAGCAAACCCAATGCACTAGGAGTTGTGGAATCGGGAAGTTTAGTTTTAACACCTTAGAGGCAGGAGGCAGAAGGCAGAAGGTAAGAATATTACTATTGTGAGCATTCATGCTTTCAAAATTAATTATTGAACATTACCAAATCCTTGTACAGCTGTAACACACCCTACTTGTACTTTATAAATAAACTCTAACTATGAACAAACCTAGCTTCATCACTGGATTAATTATTTGTCTGATTTGGATTAGCGGTTGTACTAATTCCTCTACAGAAGTTAGCCAAGAAACACCGACAACTAAATCTGAAATTACGCAGAGTCCTAGCCAAATCTCAACAGTTACCGCATCTCCTGAACCAATTTCCACACCAGATGTTTCGCCATCAGAAAACCCAGAAACATCTACAAAAGCTTTACCAACTATTGGTACAGTAAAAGAACTAGTCAACGGTGATTTATTGTGTTATGCCACATTAACTGATGAACAAGGAATTGAACATCAGGTAGGTGCATCTTTTGAGATTTGTGCAGAATCGGCGAAGTTTTTAAACAAAAAAGTCCGTGCATCTTACACAATTGAATCGGTAAGTGATTGTCAAAGTGCTGAACCATGCGGCAAAACTAAAAAAGAATCAATCATTACCAAGATGGAAATTTTGACTCAATAAAAAATATAGCTGACCAAGGATGCGAAACTAATCTAGGGTATTCATGTATAAAAACCATTTAAACTAAAAACTTGGGCTATTCGTTTTACTTGGTTGTTTGTGATTATTGGAGTAGCATTTCTCTATCTATATCCCGTAATTAGTTGTAGAGTGTGGCATGATCAAACTGCTTGTGAAACTGAGAAGTGGCAGCAGCGTAATTTACCCAATACTTAATTTTATGACTCAGGCCATATTCTATCTCCAGTAATAGAATCAAACACAAATAACTGAGTTAAATCTAATTGTACAGATAAGCGATCGCCCACATTCACCCGTACATTTCCACCAATCTGCACATTCAATAACACTGTTGAACCAGGTAAACTCGCACGAATTAAAGTTTCTCTCCCCAAAGGCTCAACCACCTTCACATCAACTGAAAGTGCTGAGTGCTGTACACTGAGCGCAGCCGAAGTGTGAGTGTTGAGTGTTGAGTTATTGTTAATAGAAATATGTTCTGGACGAATACCCAAATCATAATTCTGCCCTGGATGCAGTTGTAATTTTTCCTTTATAAGTTCGGGAACTGCAATTAATTGTCCACTAGCATCAAAGCCATCATTTGTATATTTTGCTGACAAAATATTCATTGGTGGATTGCCTAAAAAAGTTGCCACCATTTGATTAGCTGGAAGCGCGTAAATGCTTTGGGGTGCGCCAATTTGTTGAATTCTCCCACGATTCAGCACGACAATTTTATCAGCCAAGGTCATCGCTTCAACTTGGTCGTGGGTAACATAAACAGTCGTAATTCCCAACTCTTGATGCAATTGTTTTAATTCGGCTCTGGTGTCATCGCGCAACTGAGCATCTAAATTAGATAAAGGTTCATCTAATAAAAATACTTGGGGTTCACGGGCGATCGCTCTTCCTAATGCTACCCGTTGTTGCTGTCCACCAGAAAGTTGTTTGGGTTTGCGATCTAACAAATGTTCCAAAGAAAGCGATCGCGCCACCGTCCCTACCCTTTCCTGAATGAGTTTCGCATCCACCTTCCGCATCTGCAACCCAAAAGCGATATTTTCCGCCACCGTCATGTGCGGATAAAGGGCGTAGTTTTGAAACACCATCGCCACATCGCGCTGTCTGGCGGGGATGTTATTCATTAAGCGATCGCCTATAAATAGTTTGCCAGAAGTGGCAGTTTCTAAACCCGCGATCGTCCGTAAAATTGTCGATTTACCACAACCAGAAGGCCCAACTAACACCCAAAATTCGCCATCGGGAATATCAAAGGTAATATCTTCGATGGCGGTGACGTTATTAAACCGACGTTTAATTTCTTCGAGACGTACTTTAGCCATTATTTAATTTTGTCCTTTGTCATTTGTCATTTGTCACTTGTCATTTGCCCTTTATTTTTATAACCAAGGAATAATGACTATTAACAATTAACTATTTTCAGGCTGTGCAGTATTAGGTTCTAAACGAATTGTTGTTTGAGTAAAACTTTTACGTTCAGAGCCAAATTTTCTGACTCTTAAGCTTTTTAAGTTATACTCTGAACGCAAATCATCTTCTATCTCTGCCTTATGCTTCTTCATACTTCACACTTCATCCTTCATACTTTATTTGTCCACGCCGGATGAGCAAATAAAGACGCAATTACTCGCACACCTCGCAGTTGATTCGATAGAGGTAAATGACCTTTTGGCGCACTCAAATCCCAAATAAAGCTATTAGGATAACGTGTCCAATTATTACCATCTTTCCAGGCAATTTTCGGCCAGAAATTATCCCAATTTTTGCCGAGGCTTAACCAAATTTCGCGCTGTACTGCAAAGCCAAATTTCCCTTCCGAATGAACTAACCACAAATTATTAATGGTATGTAAGTCAGTTACAGGGAAATTGTCAACTTCCGTAAAATACAGCCATTTGCGTTTGACAGCCGTTGGCCCTGCTACTTCACACATTTTCTCAATAGTCATGCGATCAGCTGCTTGGAAGTCTTGAGCAGCAAGTAACTGTTGTAAAGGTTTGTAATTGATCCCTGCCTCTGATTTTAGAGGTACAATGCCTTCAGGAAAATTTGTTTGGAGAAATTCTCTGGCGTTTGGTGCATCAGAGTTGTAAAGGACTTGGTAAGCTTTACCATCAATCCAAGTTGCTGGGGACTCACGACGTTTCAGCAAAAATTCCATCAACACTTCTAATCCCTGATTACCTAAGTCGGCTAACTGTGGGATGATTTGTTGTTGGACTTGAAGAGACCCAGCGATTAAGCGTTGTCGGAGGGAGTCGATGTCATTAGCAGTGCCTGATACAATCATTGGGTCTGTCATGCCATTACTCGTGTTAGCGGTCAGTGAACAAGCGATCGCTATCGTGAATTCTTGATGATGAAACACTGATAGCGAAAAGTAGTTTACTATTTTTGATCGTACAAAATTGCGACAGTTTCACTGAATCCCCAAATGCTGTAAAAGGGGAATAGGGGGAAAATCTGCACATTTAGGGGCGCTGAGGCTAGGGACTAAAGGCTAGAACCCAAGCAAGATGAAGGATTAAGGCTGAAGGTGAAATTTATATTTGACATTTCATACTTCAAACTTCATACTTCGTACTTTTTATGTTTTTCTGGAGTGTTTGAACTATGTACGAAAAGATTACCCCCCCGACTAGTGGATCAAAAATCACCTTTAAAAATGGTGAGCCAGTTGTGCCTGACAATCCAATTATCCCGTTTATTCGGGGCGATGGCACAGGAATTGATATCTGGCCTGCTACCCAAAAGGTACTAGATGCGGCGGTAGCTAAGGCGTATCAGGGTAAACGCCAAATCAGTTGGTTTAAGGTTTACGCTGGTGACGAAGCTTGTGATTTATACGGCACTTATCAATATTTACCCGAAGATACTCTGACAGCAATTAAAGAATATGGTGTGGCAATTAAAGGGCCTTTGACCACTCCTGTGGGCGGTGGAATTCGTTCTTTAAATGTGGCATTACGGCAAATTTTTGACTTGTATGCTTGCGTGCGTCCTTGCCGTTACTATGCGGGTACGCCTTCACCGCACAAAAACCCTGAAAAACTGGATGTAATTGTTTATCGAGAAAATACCGAAGATATTTATTTGGGAATTGAATGGAAACAAGGTAGTGAAATTGGTTCACGCTTAATTTCCATCCTCAACAAAGAACTCATCCCCGCCACCCCAGAACACGGCAAAAAGCAAATTCCTCTCGATTCTGGTATTGGCATCAAACCCATCAGTAAAACTGGTTCTCAGCGTCTAGTACGTCGTGCCATCAAACACGCCTTAACCTTACCCAAACATAAGCAACAGGTGACTCTGGTGCATAAGGGTAACATTATGAAGTACACCGAAGGCGCGTTTCGTGATTGGGGTTATGAACTAGCAACTACTGAGTTTCGCCAAGAGACAGTTACCGAACGGGAATCTTGGATTTTAAGCAACAAGGAGAAAAATCCTAATATTTCCTTAGAAGAAAACGCCCGTCAAATTGATCCTGGGTTTGATGCACTTACCCAGGAGAAAAAAGCGCAAATTGTCAAGGAAGTGGAAACAGTTCTTAACTCAATTTGGGATAGCCACGGCAATGGCAAGTGGAAAGATAAAGTCATGGTCAATGACCGCATTGCTGACAGTATTTTTCAACAAATCCAAACCAGACCAGATGAGTATTCAATTCTGGCGACAATGAACCTCAACGGGGATTACTTGTCGGATGCGGCTGCGGCGATTGTTGGTGGTTTAGGTATGGGGCCAGGCGCGAATATTGGCGATGCTTGCGCCGTTTTTGAAGCAACTCACGGTACAGCACCCAAGCACGCAGGCTTAGACAAAATTAACCCTGGTTCAGTGATTTTATCTGGCGTGATGATGTTGGAATATCTGGGTTGGCAAGAAGCCGCCGACTTAGTGAAGAAAGGTTTAGGAGATGCGATCGCTAACAGTCAAGTAACTTACGATTTAGCAAGGTTACTCGAACCACCAGTAGAACCTCTCAAATGTTCTGAATTTGCCGACGCAATTATCAAACACTTCGGTTAATTTTAGTTAACCTTTAGGGCGGGTTTTTCCCGTCCTAACATCAATTAATTTATTGCTGATTGCATAATGATTCATAGAAATTTTAAGTGTTCAGAAAGACTAACTATAAAAGTTAATCAAATAAATCCCATTAGTTCAAACTACAAATAATTGGTTAGAAGACATTGGTTTAGGCGTTACCTTGTGGACTGGAGAATTTGAATTGAGAAATAACACATGGTTGCGATAGTTTGACCAAGCAGGTCGTATTTTACTGACTGGTGATAAACGCGCTCAATTACTAGCCGAGAGATTAAAAGTTTTGGGTGTAGACCCTGATAGTATTTAACCTAAACTTAACCATATTTATTTTGATATTTAAGTCATAAAGGTGATTTTTTGTAGCCTAAATCTATGACAATAAAAATTGACAACAAATTGCGTAGATTTGCTGTAAAAAATTCTTATGACTCTTAACCGCAGACATTTCTTATTTTTACTGGGTGCAGGTGCAGGTAGTTTTGCATTAGATTCTTTGGCGTTGGCTGATAAATCACCTGTTAGTCAAGCACCAAGCACCACAGGCGTAATTGAACTACCACCTTTACCTTATGCTTACGAAGCATTAGAACCACACATTGATGCGAAAACAATGCAGTTTCATCACGATAAGCACCATGCGGCTTATGTGAAAAACTTGAATGCTGCATTAGACAAACACCCAGAACTGAAAAATAAACCTGTTGAAGAACTGTTACGCAAACTTGGCAAAGTTCCGGCAGATATCCGTACAACAGTCCGCAATAATGGCGGTGGTCATGTTAACCACTCGATGTTTTGGAAAATTATGAAGCCGGAGGGAGGCGGAGAACCAACCGGAGAAATAGCTACTGCAATTAATCAAAATTTTGGTAATTTTGCAGCCTTTAAAAAGCAATTTAACGAGGCTGGTGCTGCACGTTTTGGTAGTGGTTGGGTTTGGTTAGTTCGTAACAAAAATGGCAAGTTAGAAATTACAACTACAGCTAATCAAGATAATCCCATTAGTGAAGGTAAATATCCCATTCTCGGTAATGATGTCTGGGAACATGCCTATTATCTCAACTATCAAAACCGCCGCGCTGATTATTTAACAGCATGGTGGAATGTTGTTAACTGGGATGAGATTAACAACCGATTTGCAGCAGCAAATAAATTTGCTTATTAAAGGTTGATTTGTAAATACAAATAAACTTAGATACCAGACTTCTTGAAGAAGTCTGGTATCTTGTTTTTTACAGAAAGATTAGGATATTGTGTAATTTTGCCTCCTGCCTCCTGCCTTCTGCCTCCTGCCTTCTCCCATATCACAGTC
Organism: Nostoc cycadae WK-1; assembly: GCF_002897135.1. NCBI lineage: Bacteria > Bacillati > Cyanobacteriota > Cyanophyceae > Nostocales > Nostocaceae > Nostoc > Nostoc cycadae. The sequence goes on from NZ_DF978423.1 coordinate 342,932, forward strand.
CCAATGCTTTGCGTGTACCTGTCCCAACAATACCATCTGGTGTTAAACCTTGCTTGTTTTGAAAAGCTGTCACAGCATTATCCGTAGCCGCACCAAATATCCCATCGGCTTTAAGATTAAATCCTTTTTGGATGAGAGCTTTCTGCACAGCAATTACATCATCTCCTTGCATGGGTGGCTCAGTCAGAAATAAAATTCTTGGCTGTCCAGAAACAGAATTAGGTTGAGATAAAGCTCTCATTTCTGATTGGATAATAGGAAATTTGGCATCCCAAGTAGCAGCATCTCTGACATTTAACCCATCATCAATATGAACTGAATCTGCGGGGGTAAAATCTCCTCCCCATCGTAGCATCGGATCATTACGGATGCTTTGAATAAAGTTTTGAATTGCTTGTGGCAGATTTTTTAAGTTGCTTTTGTCGAGAGCATCACTGTTAAATAGCTTATCTCCTAGAGAAACATTCATATCAATGCCATGACCGACTAAATGATTTGACCGACTAGCGGGACGGACAATTGCGCCTGAGACTACGCCACCTTGTAAGCGAGTAGAACTAGTGACATAAATTTTGATACCAGCATCAGTCGCAAATTGATCAACTTTTTCTAGGGAATCAAAAAACTCAATGTCTGCTAAAAGAGGTTTACCTATAAATCGAGGTGATTTAAATGCTTCTAATTTAGTTACCATAATTACCTTGATTTGGGATGCAGTAGTTAATTCTTTGGAAACCATCTATGGTGATGGAGGAATTGAGACTAGATAATTATGGATTTATAATATTTCTCATACCTTTAGTAGTAGCCTTAAGTATAATTTTGGCTTTTTTTAGATGAAACTATTAAGAAATATCAATTGATGTAAAGCGATCGCGCACATTTAAAGCAGTATCAGAAAAGTCACTAAATACGCCATCAACCCCTAAACTAAAAAATAGTTCATATTCCCCTTGGGGATTACCTGGGAAGTCTAGAGGTAAAAAGCTGTCTTCGTTGCGAAAAGTCCAGATATGTACCTTTAAACCAACAGCATGGGCATTTTGTAGCACAGATGTGGGTGATAGCAATTTATTTTTATGATCTCTAGGAACTAAAATATCTTTATGAATGCCAATTGCTTGGGCGTATTTAGCAATTTCTTCTAAACCTGATTTTGTCACTAAATCGGTATATGTGCGAACATCACCACTAACGACAAAATCATGAGGTTGACCAGTAAGATTGATTAACTGGACTAAAGGTAAATTAGTTATTTGGGCTAAATATCGTAAGTTACTCACTTCAAAAGATTGAATAAAAATTGGGGCGTTTTTTTCGTGATAACCGTTGGCTCGTAAAGTATTGAGTAAAGGTTCTTCTAAACTTAAATTGATAGACCTAAAATAAGTGGGATGTTTTGTTTCAGGATAAATGCCAATATTCCGACCCAATTTTTTACTATAATTTTTGGCTAAATAAATAATTTCTTGGAGTGTAGGAATTTCCCACAAATCATCATAAATAGTATTTTGTTGGCGTAATTGAGGGATTCTTTCTTTGGCGCGTAATGTTTTGATTTCAGCTAGGGTAAAGTCTTCTGTAAACCAACCCTTTTTTGATTCGCCATCGATAATTTTAGTGGTGCGCCGTTGAGCAAATTCTGGATGTTTAGCAACATTAGTGGTTTCTGAAATTTCGTTTTCGTGACGCGCAATTAAAACACCATCTTGAGTTGAAACTAAATCTGGTTCAATGTAGTCTGCACCAAAATTAATTGCTAATTCGTAAGCGGCTAAAGTGTGTTCTGGACGATAGCCACTCGCGCCGCGATGAGCAATAATGATGGGTTTTTTATTCATGAGGATGATTGTATGTGTGGTGGAAGACAAGAATTGTTTATCTCACGCAGAGGCGCAAAGATTTACAGCAAAGTTATCTGTTTAGTCAGCAGAATCAGAATTTATGCAACAGGTTTATAAATTTATGGGGATTTTTTTAACAAATGTTAATATTGGGAGACAGGATGCGATCGCCTATTACCTATTGCTCATGCCTTTTGATACCCAAGAAGATTAACCTAGAATTATCCCAACAAATAAAATTATATTTACTCAGTATCGTTCTATAAGAATAATGATTCAGATTCATCTCGAACTCAAGCGCATAGAAGAATTACGCCAGCTTTTGCAACAAGCTAGTTACGCCTATTATGTTTTAGACGCACCCATCATGGAAGATGCAGTCTATGACCAGCTATACCGCGAATTGCAACAGTTAGAAACTCAGAATCCAGAATTAGTTACACCCGACAGTCCCACTCAGCGCGTGGGTGAAAGACCAGCCACTCACTTTACCTCAGTACGCCACAATATCCCCCTGTACAGTCTGGAGAATGCGTTTAATATTGATGAGTTACAAGCTTGGGATCAACGTTGGCGGCGACAACTGCCGACAACCGACGCGGTAAAATATGTCTCGGAATTGAAAATTGATGGTTCGGCTTTGGCGCTGACTTATCAAGATGGTGTGCTAGTCAGGGGTGCAACTAGAGGTGATGGGGTTACGGGTGAAGAAATTACCCAAAATGTGCGAACAATTCGTTCTATTCCTTTGCGTTTAAACTTTGATGGGATAGAACCGATAGAAAGAATCGAAGTGCGCGGTGAAGCATTTTTACCGTTGGAAGTCTTTAAGCAAATCAACGAAGAACGGCAAAAAGCAGGCGAACAGTTATTTGCTAACCCCCGCAACGCCGCCGCAGGTACACTCAGACAGTTAGACTCTCGCATTGTGGCGCGGCGACGGTTAGATTTTTTTGCTTACACTCTGCATATTCCGGGGATGGATGATGCGAGTATTGCCAATACCCAATGGGAAGCCTTGGAATTGTTACAAAAAATGGGTTTTCGGGTCAATCCCAATCATCAGCTGTGTGAGTCTTTGCCAGAAGTGGCAGAATACTACAAATACTGGGATACGGAACGGCTGAATTTACCCTACATGACCGATGGTGTAGTAGTCAAACTGAATGCTTTTAAACTGCAAGAACAGTTAGGATTTACCCAAAAATTCCCGCGCTGGGCGGTGGCGTTGAAGTATCCAGCCGAGGAAGCACCCACCCGTGTGGAAAATATTGCGGTGAATGTGGGTAGAACTGGGGCGTTAACACCTTTAGCAGAGATGCGTCCGGTACAATTGGCGGGGACAACAGTTTCTCGTGCTACTTTACATAATAGCGATCGCATTGTCCAATTAGACATCCGCATCGGTGATACTGTAATTGTTCGCAAAGCTGGGGAAATTATTCCCGAAGTGGTGCGGGTAATTAAAGAACTGCGTCCGGCTAACACAGAACCCTTTATTATGCCTAGCCACTGCCCAGTTTGTGGTCAAGAAGTGGTGAGAGAATCAGGAGAAGCCGTGACTCGTTGCGTCAATGCTTCTTGTGCAGCTATTCTCAAAGGTTCCATTGAACATTGGGTTAGCCGCGATGCTTTAGATATAAAAGGCGTGGGTGAAAAATTAGTGCATCAACTGGTAGATAAAGGTTTGGTGCATTCTGTAGCTGATTTGTATGATTTGACAGAAGCACAATTATGTAGCTTAGAAAGAATGGGGGAAAAATCGGCACAGAAATTAGTAGATGCGATCGCCCAATCAAAAAATCAACCTTGGCATAGGGTATTGTATGGTTTAGGCATTCGTCATGTTGGCAGTGTCAATGCTCAACTCATCACCGAGAAATATCCCACCGTTGAGAAATTAGAAACCGCCAAACAATCAGACATTGCAGGTATTTATGGTATTGGTGCAGAAATTGCCCAATCTGTTTATCAGTGGTTTCATATTGATGCTAATCAAGCTTTAATTGAACGCTTAAAAACAGCCAATTTACAATTTGTCGCCGCAGAAAATATAACTGTTAGTGATAGTAATCAAAAGTTTGTCGGCAAAACTTTTGTGGTGACAGGCACATTACCCACCTTAAAGCGCGATGAAGCTAAAGCAATCATCCAAAAAGCTGGCGGTAAAATTACAGATTCCGTCAGTAAAAAAACAGATTATTTGGTAGTAGGAGAAGATGCTGGTTCTAAATTAGACAAAGCCCAGGCTTTAGGAATTACTCAGTTAACTGAAGCACAGCTATTAAAGATGTTAGAAGATGAATAAACTCTAGAGATTAACTAAACTCCATCGTCTCCACAAAAGACAAAATATTATCCTTAATATACTCAGCTTCTTCGGCGATATCATTTGGTATTTCGCCATATAAAAAGCTGCGTTGATTGCTAACTATATATAAAAACTCTCCATTAATAAAAGCCAGCAATCCACGGTAAGCATCCAATCTAGTAGCAGTACCGTTATTTCCTTGTTGAGACATGGTTGAACCTTTAGGCATATCAACTAAGGCGTAATATGCACCCGCAAAAATGTCTTCTAAATACTCACTATACTTGATTTGAGCATCTGACACATTCGTAAAAATTGCTTGGGGGACATATTTATCTACTACGATATTTTTTAAATATTCCTCCTGTCCCTCAGATTCTAATTCTTCTAACTGTTCTGGAGGGATAGGATAATAATCAATCCGTAACAAAGTCCCAAAGTCATCAGAAAAACCTACTACTCCTTCTTGTGTTTGAATCTTACCTCCTTGTGTTGGATCAACAGGAATCGAAACTGTAAAATTGCCTAAAGGAGATTCATAGACATCTTCGAGATAGTCTTCTACAGTAATTGTGTCATCTTCATCATCAAAATCTGCTTCATTTTCTCCTGCTTGAAAAGCCGCAATTATTTCTTTGACAATTTCATCGGCTTCTTCATCTTCAAGGTCTAATGCTGTTTGTAACCTTTTTAAGAAAGGCTGTTTATTTTGAGGAACAATTAATTCTTCTTCATCTAAAAGTGCAACTACCCCAGCCGCAAAACCATCTAAGACTAAATCTTCAGGGAGAGATTCATTCGCAGTGTTAAACAACGGACTCAACCCTTGTGATTCTGCTATATAGATGAGTTTATCGACGATTTCGATCATTTCATCTTCGGAATATTCTTCAAAAACCTCAAATTCCCAGAGGATACCTGCTAAACCTTCGGGATCTACTTCTTCAATCGAAGCATCTGCGATCGCCGTTACCACCGCGATCGCTGCTACAGCTTCTTCTGGTGTTAAAGACTCGGCTAATGTTTTTTGTGAGTTAAAAACATTATCATATTTAGTCATAATTGCTACCCTTGTTGATTGCTTACTAGTTTGATTAAAATTTCCCTTCAATTCATATTCATTTGTATTTAATTAATCCCCTTAGCTTTTTTCATCCTCCAAATGAGACATCCAAAAGTAATTAGCAATATGTCTGCAAAAAACAGCAAAAATTTGCTATAAATTTGGACAATTCACCCATCACTTAGATTAATTAGTCTTAATAAACTTAGCTTTCATGAAAACTCTTTTGTTTTAACAGTTGAATTTCCTAATTCATCTACTGCTAATGATTACCATAAAAAATCAATTTATAATTTTTTTTAACAGTTCTATAAATTCTCTCATCACCAAACAAAGATCTGAATGCAGCAAACAGGGTTTGTCATCCTGATATTTGATGCACTACAACACATCAATTTGATTTGCTTTGTATCACATAACCTTGACAACGTATGCAACATAATATTCTACCAAGAGCCAATTTCTTAGGATTAATTTAATTTTGATGACAAAATCTCTATATATGAACTGCTAGAACATCGATTTTTTGACCTCTAGCAAGAGAACTATATCTAATGATAGAAAATAAACTAGCTCTCGATAGATTTTCTTTACCAATAGCAGGATGGCATAATACCGAAGTGCAAAGCAACACATAGAAATTATTTAAATCCCAATTTAAATCTTATGGTGCAAACACCTCCATCCCAGTTCTCACCAGACCAATACACAGTTGATTCAGCCACAGCCGAAGTAGAAGCGCTAATTCAAACGCCACCATCAGATACAGAGCTTAATCTAGAGTTTCTCTACACCAGAGATATTGAATTTCGCCAAGAAACAATTTACTTTATCGTTGTCGATCGCTTTCATGATGGCGACCCCGAAAATAGTGAAGGTATTAATCCAGAATTGTATGATCCCAGCGGACAAGACTGGGGTAAATACTGGGGTGGCGATTTGCAAGGTGTTATAGAAAAATTAGACTATCTCAAAAATATGGGAGTTACCGCTGTTTGGTTAACTCCTTTATTTGAGCAAGTAGAAGAATTATTTGTTGGTAATGCAGCCATACATGGCTATTGGACAAAAGACTTTAAACGCATCAATCCTAGGTATATTGCTAAGGACGAAAACCCGTCGTTAAATGAAACCCAAGAAGCCAAAAATACAACATTTGATCGCTTAATTGAAGAGTTGCACAAACGCAACATGAAACTGGTGCTAGATATTGTTTGTAACCACAGTACCCCTGATACTAGCGGTAGTAAAGGTGAATTGTATGACGACGGTGTAAAAATCGCCGACTTTAATAACGATGTTAATAACTGGTATCACCATTATGGTGAAGTGCAGAACTGGGAAGATGATTGGCAAGTCCAAAACTGTGAATTAGCTGGTTTAGCCACCTTCAATGAAAACAACAGCGAATATCGTGAGTACATCAAATCAGCCATTAAGCAATGGCTAGATAGAGGTGTAGATGCCTTGCGGGTAGACACTGTGAAGCACATGCCCATTTGGTTTTGGCAAGAATTCACAGGCGATATGTACAATCACAGACCAGATGTATTTATTTTTGGGGAATGGATTTATAGTGGCCCCAGCGACGATCGCTCTTTGGAATTTGCCAATAATTCCGGGATGACTATTCTAGACTTTGGCTTGTGTGTTGCCATTCGTGCCGCCCTCGCCCAAGGCTCAGAAAATGGATTTCACACCATTCAATACATTTTTGATGAAGACTACCGCTACAACGGCGCAACCGAGTTAATCACCTTCATCGATAACCACGATATGCCGCGCTTTCAATCGCTCAACCCTGACCCAGCGATGTTGAGAGTGGCGATCGCCTTAATTATGACATCCCGTGGTATTCCCTGCATCTATTACGGCACAGAACAGTATCTCCATAACGATACTGATGGCGGTAACGACCCATACAACCGCCCCATGATGGAAACATGGGACAACGATACAGAAGTTTATCGCTACATCCGCTTACTGTCTGGCTTACGACGACTGAACCCAGCTATCTCAATGGGTAGTCATTGGCAAAAATACATCACCCCCGATGTTTACTGCTACGTCCGCCGCTATCGTGATTCTCTGTGCTTCGTCGCCCTCAACCGAGGTGGAGAAGTCACATTGCCAGAAATCGAAACAGAACTACCCGACGGCGAACACACTTGTGTCATCACACGCAATAAATACGAAGTCAAAGACGGCAAAATTTACGACCTGCAACTAGAAGAACGGGGAGTAATTGTCATCAGCCATGTTGGCGAAAGAATCAAAGGACAAACCATCATTCGGGTACAACTCAACGGCGTAAATACCCAACTCGGTGAAACCATCGTCGTCACAGGCGACTGTCCAGAATTAGGTAATTGGGATATTAGCAAAGCTTATCCCTTGGAATATATCAACGCCAACACTTGGTTTGCCGAGATTCCCTTTGATGAAAGTGCAGGCAAATTGATTAGTTATAAATATGCTCTCTGGCGCGAAGGGCGATCGCCCCTACGCGAAAACACCACACCCCGCCGTTGGGTAGTCGCCAAAGAAGGCACAGTCAAATGGCGCGATACTTGGGCAACCGGACGAGAATCTTAGAAGTCTGAAGGCTCGGAGGGCGTAAGGAGACAAAGTGTAATTTCCAGGTATTACACATTGTCTCCCTACTAAAATTTTTCCATCACCCTATAAGTGATTTGGGCGAAAAACAGGTGGCGTTATACATTAAATGTATAGCAAGAAGCAGAGAGCGTTAGACAAAAAGCATGAATGGTAGGAATAGTCATAACTTTTTCGCCTGCCTCTCCGCAGTCGCTACAACGGGGAGCCACTGCGTTGGGCGGCTCTGCCGACTTGAAGCATGTGGTGTGCGAACCCCCGCAACGCGCTGCTCTCTGCCTCCTGCCTCCTGCTATACTCTCACACCTGACCAACTCAGGCTTGGTCGTTCACAGCGAAGGGTTTGGAAATGTTTGCTTCCTCAGAGACTCCTATAATTGGGACAATTTTATTAGTAGCTTTCGGCATTTTAGGCTGGGGCTTTTATCGCGCCAGACCTTTTGGAAAACTGGGAATCTTAGCCTGGTTGCAGTCAGTGGTGTTAATGTCTCCCTGGCTGCTATTCTTTGGTTTATTTGCTGCCGGAATTTACCTCAACATAGTTGGCATATTGTTATTGGTGGTAGCTTCAGCTGGATTATATATCTACCTCGGCAGAAAACTGCGGGCGGCTGGGCAAGATGCCATTCTCCAGCAACGAGCAACAGAAAGGCTTGCAGCTAATTCCACCTCGGAAGATAATGCTGCACAAACACCAGTTATTGCCGAACTAAAAGAAGTCTTATCAATTCCCGAAGCAGATTTGAGTGCCATTAAAAGCATTTTTGGCGTAGATACATTTTTCGCCACAGAAACGATCGCCTACCAAGAAGGCGCTATCTTTAACGGTAATCTGCGCGGCGAACCCCAAGAAGTTCACAACCGCCTCAGTGACAAGTTACGCGAACGCCTGGGTGAACAATATCGCCTGTTTTTAGTCGAAAACACAGACGGTAAACCTGTGGTGATTGTATTACCTAGCCGTAACGATCCCCGTCCCACTACAACAGGGCAAAAAGCCTTTGCCGGAATTTTGCTCATCGCCACTCTGGCTACATGTTTAGAAACTGCCGGGTTACTCCTGAACTTCGATTTATTTGCCACCCCAGCACGCTTCACCCAAGCCTTACCCATCGGCCTCGGCATATTTGTCATTTTAATTGCCCACGAAATCGGTCATTGGGTAATTGCGCGGCGTTATCAAGTCCGTCTTAGCTGGCCATTCTTTTTACCTGCTGTGCAGATTGGCTCCTTTGGTTCAATTACCCGCTTTGAATCTCTCTTGCCCAACCGTACTGCATTATTCGATATTACTTTGGCAGGGCCAGCCGCTGGCGGTATCGTCTCTTTAATCATGTTAATTGCGGGGTTATTACTTTCCCACCCAGGCAGTTTATTTCAATTACCTAATCAGTTTTTCCAAGGTTCTATTTTAGTCGGCAGCTTGGCGCGAGTAGTCCTCGGTTCAGCTTTACAATCACCCCTAGTCAACGTCCATCCTTTAGTCATCATTGGTTGGCTGGGGTTAGTAATCACTGCGTTAAACCTGATGCCAGCCGGTTCTCTAGATGGTGGACGCATCGTCCAAGCCATTTATGGGCGCAAAACTGCCAGAAGAGCCACATTTGCCACTTTAATTTTGTTGGCATTAGTTTCGCTTGGTAATACCTTAGCGATGTACTGGGCAATTGTCATTGTGTTTTTACAACGAGACTTAGAACGCCCCAGCCTAAACGAAATCAGCGAACCTGATGATGCCAGAGCCGCTTTAGGTCTTTTGGCACTATTCTTAATGATTGCCACTCTTCTGCCCTTAACTCCCGGTTTAGCTGGGCGTTTAGGCATTGGCTGATTAACTCTGAAGTCTGAAGAATCTTCAAAAAATTTTTAGTGGCGTGAACTAAATTAATTAGCCCCCGCCACTAAAAACTCCGCGTAACTTCGCGTTTACCTCTTGATTCCTCTGCGTTGAAAAACACTTATTAACTTAAAAATTAATATAAAAAAACAGCCAAATTTTTAATTATCAATAGGCTCTAATAATCACTATCAGCGACACAAATACCTTTACATTTAATCCCATTTGTAGCAGTACGCAGACAATGAGGACAGAGGATTTTTTCTGCTGCTATTTCTTGATTTATCTCTATACTAGTACTTGCCTGTAATTTATCTTTCTCTGTCTGGGGTGTTACAGTCATAAAAATTGCAGAATCGTTTGGCACTTTCACTTAAATGCTAACAATATTTTAATTGATTGTAGCTCCGAAAGGTTGCACTGACTCGAACACAGGGATTTCACTCCAAACTCAATTTTGTACTCCTACCCATCCGTGGATGGAGGCAAGAAATTTCTAATGGGCTGATAATGGCTGCGCCAATGCCAAAGGCGATCGCATCTCCAGAATGATTTAGAGTCAACTGTAGCAGTCATAATTACACACCAGAGTAAGGCGCTAGAGCAAAAGTTTGCGTAGTATCAACAACAAGAAAGCGATCGCATAAATTAAACAGTTCTGCCTGAGTCTGAGTTTGTCGCATCAGCCGCAAGAAAACACCTTCAGAGTCAACACTCAAGGCGATATAGTTGAGGAACATTTTGAGGTAACCTACACGCGCACGCTCTGGGATATTTGGTGCTGCTGGGGTTTGCCATAAACGATCAATGTATTTACGTACCTCGATTAAAGGAACAGGTGCGATCGGTTCCAAGCGCAAAGCCTGCCGGATTTGCTCAAAAATCCAAGGATTTCCAATTGCCCAGCGTCCCACCATCACACCAGCCGCACCTGTTTGAGCCAGCACCGATAGTGCTTGTGCCGCCGAGTAGATATTTCCGTTGGCCAGCACTGGACAATTAACTCGTCTGACGGCTTCGGCAATCAAATCATAATTCACTCGTCCGTGGTATCGATCTAGAACTGTGCGACCATGTAAACTCAGCAAATCTATGTTGTGGCGATTGATTAAATCTAGAATTTGGTAAAAGGTATCGGTATTTTCAAAACCTAAACGCATCTTGACTGTAAAAGGTCGATCATTAACTGCTTGCCGCAATTCCCCCAGAATTCGATCCACTTTTTCGGGTGAAAGCAGCAATCCACCCCCAGCTTTTTTGCGGTAAATTCTCGGTGCGGGACAGCCCATATTCAAGTCAACTCCCGCAATATTATAACCGCAGAGTTCTTGTGCTGTTTTGACTAAATGAGGAATGCTTTCACCCATCATTTGAGCAAAAACAGGGCGACTAGTATCGTTTTCGGTGATTGATGCCAGAATGCTAGGGTTGAGTCGTGAGGTTTCATTGACGCGGAAATATTCGGTAAAAAAGTAGTCAGGACTGCCGTACTGATTAATGACCTTCATAAACCAGAGATTTGTGACATCCTGCATAGGCGCAAGAGCAGTCAGGGGTAAATCTAGGTGAAGTGATTGAGGGAGCAATACCTGGGACATAAAATGGAGAGCATTCGACACAGCATCACTCTATCAAACAAAATGAACCAATTAGGGATGCTTATTGTAGACCTAATGGTGTGTTGATAATGTTGCCATTAAAGCAACCTCTAAAAAATTATTAATTGTTCTTGATTAAGCAAGGCGTAATCAAGAATACTTTAATAGTTGCATAAATTTGTTTTTTTGCGCCTTATTAAAACCTCTATGTTCTGCACCTTTAACAGTTAATAATTGATTTATAGTCCCAACTTGGCGCAATGCTTGATTATAGTCTGACTGCATAGCTATAAGGAACAAAATGATCTTTTTTACCATGTATTGTCATAATTGGTGGTAGATTTTAACACGCATTTAATTGGGAAAAATATTATTCATTTCACCTTGCGTTCGACTAATGAATTGTGATAAGTTTCTAATCAATAATTAAATACGGTAATTGTATCGATATGCCGTACTTTACTCAATAACTCATCACCAAAATCAGTTAAAAGCTGAATATAAAGCATTATCAAGCTTTTTATGCCAATTCAAACAGTCGGTATTTTAAGTCCTGGTGATATGGGACAAGCGATCGCATCTGTTCTCAATCACAATGGATTAAGGACGATTGCAGCCTTAGAAAATCGCAGCCAAAGAACTCGCCAGTTAGCCGCCGCAGCTAATATAGAGGATGTGGGTTCTCTTACACAGTTGGTAATTGAATCTGATATAGTGTTATCCGTTTTGGTTCCCGCCGCCGCCGCAGAGGTAGCCCAGCAAGTAGCTGCGGTGATAAGTAATGTAGGGAAACAGATTCTTTATGTTGATGGTAATGCGATGTCTGACGACAAGCCGCAAAGCGTCTACGCACCCCAAAAGGTCAAAACTATCGCTCAAATCATCGAATCATCTGGAGCAACTTTCGTCGATGCTTCCATCATCGGCCCACCTCCCAGAGTTCCCGGACGCACGCGCATCTATGCTTCTGGCAAACAAGCTGTGGAATTTCAACAACTAAGTAATTATGGCTTAGATATCCGGGTCATTGGCGATGAAATTGGTCAAGCTTCGGGTTTGAAAATGTCTTATGCCGCCCTCACCAAAGGACTAACAGCAATTAGTACAGAATTATTAATTGCTGCCCATCGCTTAGGCTTAGATGAAGAACTATGGAGTGAAGTATCTAGTAGTCAGCCGGAACTTGCTCATATACTTGCTCGTTCCATTCCATCTATGACACCAAAAGCACATCGTTGGGTTGGGGAAATGGAGGAGATTGCCGAAACCTTCAAAGAATTAGGTTTGACTGAACGCATATTTTATGGTGCAGCTGATGTTTATCGTTTAGTGAAAGATACTTCTTTAGGGCAGGAAACACCAGAAGAACGCGATCGCGATCGGCAATTGTCAGAAATTATCACGACGCTTTCTGACGAAACTACATCAAACTAAATAGGATTTACGCACAAAGTTGAGACTGGGTATAGGGGAGAGGGCTAAGGGTTTTGAACACCTTTAGCCCTCAATGTACTGCGAATTTACAAAATTTTGCGCTTAGTAGAACAATCACCTCTAAGTTCAGGCAAATAAGCGATGATCATATAATAATCGTTAGTTAATCTAATAGTTAGTAAAACATATCGAACTTTCCCTATGAAAATTTGGCAGGGACAACTAGGCGATCGCATCAGTAAGGCCATTTACCACCATCTACCCGCCTTTCGTTGGCGGAATTTTCGGCTATTTTTCGGGGGACAGTTACTATCAATGTCTGGGACATTTATGACCCAGCAGTTGACTATTCCTTGGTTAGTATACGATTTGACTAAATCTGCTTGGTTGTTAGGAGTTGCCGGGTTTATACAATTTTTGCCTACATTGTTAGTGATTCCCTTTTCGGGCGTATTGTCTGATCGCTGGAGTCGTCGTGACTTGTTAATGCTGGTGCAGATATTGGGAATTAGTGTGTCCTTGGCTTTAACAATTCTGACCTTTACGAATTGGATTACCTTTCCCATCCTATTAATCCTGAGTGTTCTCAACGGTTTTCTCAAGGGATTAGATATGCCAGTGCGCCATACAATCGTTACCGAAACCGTAGACGAGCGCGCTGATTGGAGTAATGCGATCGCTTTAAATTCCGTCATGTTAAGCTCCTCTCTGGTATTGGGGCCAGCTATGGGTGGGATTTTAATTGCAACTCTAGGGGTGAAATATTGTTTTCTCTACGATACTCTCAGCTACATCCCAGCAATTTTTACCCTATTAGCAATGCGGCTGAAAGTTAGACCGATGCAGACTATGACTAACCTGAGCGATACTTTCCAGAAAATGCGAGAGGGCTTTGAATATGTCTCCAAATTTCAACCGATTAGAGCAATTTTGTTGATGTTAGCGTTACATGGTTTAGTGGGGATGTCTCATGTCGCACTTATGCCTGTTTTTGCAGCTAAGATTCTCAATGGAGATGCCACAACAATGGCTCACCTTAGCACTTCAGCACCGATTGGCTCGTTTTTTGCTTGTGTCTATCTGAGTGTCAGACGAGGGATTGTGGGCTTAGACCGTTTGATTATCATCGCTCAAGTTTTAATCGGAATGAGTTTGATATCCTTTTCACTCTCGCGTCAAGTTTGGCTATCGATTATCATCCTTGTGTTTGTTGGCTGCTTTTCTATTCTCAACATTACAAGTAGTAATATGATTATCCAGACCTTAGTTGCCGAAGATAAGCGTGGAAGAGTAATGAGTTTTTATGCCCTAGCAATGGTAGGTACAATGCCCTTTGGCAATCTTTTAGCTGGAACTTTAGCACATAATTTTGGTGCGACGAATGCCTTGATTGTTTGTGGCAGTTTGTTTATCTTAGGTGCGCTATGGTTTTCTGCACAATTACCAGTAGTGAGACGTTGGATAGCTGGCGAAACAAGTGGCTTATCTTTGGAAAAGTGAAATTAATGTGATTTTTTGACCTCTCCCCCAACCCCTTTCTGACGCGGAGCGGGGAGTATAGAGTATGAGATATAGCAGGGGACAGGTGATAGGTGACAGGTTACAGAGTTAAAAGTCTTTTATTATCTAAGTTTTGTCGCTTACCGATGTCCTAATTACCCTGGCTACAGCTATATCAACGAGAAATTACGATTTTAAAGCTCTCTCCTTGCAGAGGCTAAAATGTTCGTTGAGTGCATCTGTCCCGCCGCAGAATGAATTCCGAGTCTCATAGCGCAAGTCATCTGAAGATGAATCAACCAAAAATCTCTTCCAGTCCACGCTTTGTGGACTTTGGCTATGAGCCTGGAACTTTAGTTCTAGGCGGGATGTGGTTGAACACGAAAATTTTCGACTTGTGTGTACACGGTAGCCTTGCAGGGGAGAGGATTTAAATCTGTCGAACTCACGCTAAATTAGCTGAATAAGAACGACTACTCAACATCAGAAAAAGAGGTGATCACGACATCTGATGATCACCTCTGGAAATTTAGTACATAGACGAAGACTTGCACGGTTAATTTTTTGATGAACTATGACGATTAGTAATCGAAATCGCCACCTAAGCCACCGCCACCAGGTGCAGCCGGCGCAGCATCTTTGGGTTCTGGCTTGTCAACTACAATGGCTTCGGTAGTTAACACCATCCCGGCAATTGACGCAGCATTCTGCACAGCCGAACGAGTTACCTTAGCGGGGTCAACAATCCCGGCGGCAAACAAATCTACGAATTCGCCTGTGGTTGCGTCGTAACCTACATTGAAGTCTTTCTCTTTGACCCGTTCGGCAATTACCGCACCATTTTGACCTGCATTCTCAGCAATCCGCTTCAGAGGTGCAGCCAGGGCGCGAGACACAATCAATGCTCCTGTTAATTCTTCGTTCACTAGGGTAGACTTCGCCCAGCTTTCTAATTGAGGCGCTAGATGTGCAAGTGTCGTACCACCACCGGGAACAATGCCTTCTTCGACAGCAGCTTTTGTGGCGTTAATGGCATCTTCTAGACGTAACTTGCGGTCTTTGAGTTCGGTTTCGGTGGCAGCACCCACCTTCACAACTGCAACCCCACCAGCTAGTTTTGCTAGACGTTCTTGCAGTTTTTCTTTATCGTAGGAAGACTCGGTTTCCTCGATTTGGCGGCGGATTTGTTCTACACGAGCCTTGACAGCTTGCTCGTTACCTTCTGCTACGAGGGTGGTACTATCTTTGGTGATGGTGATGCGGCGAGCTTTACCGAGTTGCTCAAGTTTAGTAGCATCTAGTCTCAGACCAGCATCTTCGGTAATCAGCTGTCCGCCTGTGAGAATGGCAATATCTTCTAGGATAGCTTTGCGGCGATCGCCAAATCCAGGTGCTTTAACAGCGGCTACATTTAGCACACCACGCAAACGGTTAACAACTAAGGTTGCGAGAGCTTCTTTTTCAATATCTTCGGCAATAATTACTAAGGGACGACCAGCACGGGCTACTTGCTCAAGTACGGGTACAAGGTCTTGCACCAAGGCGATTTTCTTATCTGTTAACAGTAGGAAAGGCTCATCTAGGACTGCTTCCAACCGTTCTGCATCGGTGGCAAAATAGGGAGAAATATAACCTTTGTCGAAGTTCAACCCTTCTGTAACTTCTAGTTCAGTGGTGACTGACTTACCTTCTTCTAGAGATATCACCCCTTCCCGACCAACCTTATCTAATGCTTCAGCAATCAAAGCACCTACGACTTCATCGTTACCAGCAGAGATAGCCGCAACTTGAGCGATCGCTTTTGAGTCTTCTACAGGACGCGCGTGTTCTTTGATTTTGTCCACGAGAAAAACTGTAGCTTTATCAATACCACGTTTGATTTCAATGGCATTCGCACCAGCAGCGACATTCCGCAATCCTTCTTTGACAATGGCGTGAGCCAAAACAGTTGCCGTTGTCGTCCCATCTCCCGCAGCATCGTTGGTTTTAGATGCAGCTTGACGAATTAGGGATACACCTGTGTTTTCAACGTGATCTTCTAATTCAATCTCTTTAGCGATGGTGACTCCATCATTGACAATTTGCGGAGCGCCAAACTTCTTTTCTAAAACGACGTTACGACCTTTGGGGCCAAGGGTAACTGCTACTGCTTCAGCCAGAATGTCAATGCCTTTTTCCAAAGCACGACGAGCATTTTCGTTGTAAATGATGCGTTTAGCCATAGTGTTCTCAATTCTCTGTGTAAGTTGGTCAGTTAATTATTTGCGAATGTCATGGGTTATTCGTCATTCAGTGTTGCGGAGTCAGAATGATGAATAAATCAGGTCTATCGACTAGGAAACAATTGCCAAGATGTCTTTTTCAGACAATAGGACGTACTCTTCTGTACCTAACTTGATGTCAGTGCCAGCATACTTGGAGTAAAGAACCTTATCGCCAATAGCAATATCAATAGTTTGATGAGTGCCATCGTCGTTGCGTTTACCAGGGCCGACCGCAACGATTTCACCCACTTGGGGCTTTTCTTTAGCACTATCAGGGAGAAAAATACCTCCGGCTGTTTTCTCTTCCGACTCACTAACCTTGATGAAAACGCGATCGCCTAGAGGTTTAACAGTAGATACGCTCAACGCTATAGCTGCCATACAAAATTCTCCAAACAAACTTTTCTTAAGGTGGACAAATGGTTGCAATTAAGTCATCGACTAATTGCAGATGTTTAACTAGCAGGAAAATTTATCATGCGTGATGTTTCTCAAATTCAACACTAAGCATGAACGGCATTCTAATCAAACCAACTAATAAATCGTCAGTAAAATCAGAAATTGCCAGTAGCGGAGATTAACTACACTAAGTCTATCGGATTAATGTAGTTTACATTGTGTTAAGTATGATGTCATATAATTTTCAAAAAATCAAGAGTTTAAATAAGGAAGATATGGGTGTAAAGGTATAGGGGTGTAAGGGAAAAAATGAACCCGACGATTTACGACTTAATATATAGTGAGAAAGAACGCACTCATCCCCTACACCCACTTCTCGCAAAGGTTTCACCTTTCGTCGTTGCCTTCAGACCTTGCTTCTCCTAGCGTAGCCTCTCCACCAACGAGCCATATCTATTCCCTATCACCTGTCACCCGTAACCTGTAACCTATCACACCCAAATATCGGAAGTACAATCACCACCGGGATAGCGAATTTCATGAGCGCGAGCAGGGCCAGCAGGTTCTTTACCAAAGTCAACGTAAAAATTTTCGTTAATTTTCATCCCACCATTTTCCGTATCGCAATCAATCTGCAATAAATATGAGCCACTTTTCGACAAATCAGGGTAAAACTGATTATCCCAACTGCTAAATAGGGAATTGGTGACATAAAGCCGTTTACCATCTAAACTCAGCTGTAGCATCTGCGGGCCACCTAATAATTTATGGCCTTGGACTTCGCCACTTAACCCTTGCAAACCACCACACCAAACCTGACCAGTTAAACGAGGATGAGTAGGATCACTAATATCGTATTGACGAATATCTCCATGCAGCCAATTGGAGAAATAAATATAGCGATCGTCCAGAGAAATTAAGATATCAGTAATTAACGATGGCACAGGTATTGGCCAGCCTTCTATTTCTATTGATGGTATATCTAGGACTTTTTCTACTTGCCAATGGCCATTAGACTTGTGCCAATGCCAAACATTACTGCTGAGTGCCGCAGCCACAAATCCATGTGTGCTATCAGGATTATGATGAAAGCGTAGTTCTAAGGGAATTAAACCTTCTTCTCCTAAGTCAACAGTTTGAATAATTTCGTGAGTTGACCAATCCCAAAAATGTATCTGCTGTCCATAGTTACCTGATGTGACATCGTTGAGGTCAAAGCCTGGGTAATATGTTTTGGGTGCAGCCCACTCACTACTAACCATGACATTATGACGCGGCTGATACCAAAAGTCATAGTTAAACCGCATACCCTCGGCTTGATGTTCCCAGCGTCCAGCAATGTCAAAATTTTCATTTAGTAACAAAAAACCACCAGGGCCGTTACCTTCGCTGTCACCTAACATTGAGATCATCACATGACCATCGGCTAGGCAATGTACTGTATGAGGTGCAGTTAAGTTGGTTTTAGCTTTAATTTCTTCTGGTTCAATAACTTTATAGAGTTTTGGTGCTTTGGTCTCTGCTGTATCAACAATGTAAATTCGACTAGATTTTTGTCCAGGAATTACACTAAATCGGCGGGATTTACTGGCATCACCATGACAAGAACTACAAGCATTCCAACCAAAATGATGTAACTCATCACCAATATAAGGCACGGGTAAACGATGAATTACTTGGGAGTAGGTTGGAGATTGCGGATCAACGTCTACAGTCGCTAAATAATCTGGTTGTTCAATGCCTGTACCTGTATACACGGCAATTACATAAAGCACTTTTTCCTTTTCTGCCTGGATAGCTGCTTCTGGGGAAGCATAACCAGGGCCACAGCAAGCATGAGCCATAATTTGATACCTCTATATCGAGATTAGTATGTGTGGGTGCGATCGCGTGACGAATGATATTGTCCAGCGAAAGATCTATTTTATTTAGTTTTTCTAAGTATTCGCAGTACAGATAATTAGATTGCCATATATTTAATTCGCTAAGGACTTGAATTTTCTGGGGTGTAATGTAATACTGCTAAATTAAATCCTACTAAATCGGTCAATAATTAGTATTTTATCGAAAAACCTCGTGTGACCTGACAAATAAGTCTGTCGAGTTTTCTCAAATATCGTTAAAAAATCCTATCTGTTAGACCATTGTCCCACCAAACCTTTGACAGCGGCAGGATTGAAACTCTTAAGTTCCACAAAACAGTTTCTCGCTGATTTTGAGATTAAAGATTGGCACATACCCGATCCCTAAAAGGTTTACCCAGTTTTAATCTCGCATCTTTGGGGAAGTTCCATCTTTCCCCTTTTCTTACTTTTAAAGGAGTTGATTTCATGAATAGTATCCATCAACATGCTTCTCAGATTAATTTAACCGCCGATGTATTAGTGATTGGCGGTGGCCCGGCTGGGACTTGGGCTGCTTGGAGTGCAGCCAGCAATGGTGCAAAAGTTGTATTAGTAGACAAAGGTTACTGCGGTACAAGTGGTGCCGCCGCCGCATCTGGCAATGGTGTTTGGTATATTCCACCAGAGCCAGAACAACGGGAAGCAGCAATGGCCAGTCGGGAAGCAATGGGAGGCTTTTTAGCAGATCGGCACTGGATGACGAGGGTATTAGATCGCACCTACGACAACATTAATTCTCTTGCAGATGAGGGTTACCGTTTCAGTGTTGATGCTAATGGCCAAGTTATCCGTCGTTCCTTGCAAGGGCCAGAGTATATGCGGTTCATGCGGAAACGGATTAAACAAGCAGGGGTGAAAATTCTAGACCACAGCCCCGCTTTAGAATTGCTCGTAGATGCAGAAGGCGCTGTAGCTGGGGCTAAGGGAATTAATCGCCAATCTGGGGACTCTTGGACAGTGAAAGCCGGTGCAGTTGTGATTGCTACAGGTGGCTGTGCTTTCTTAAGTAAGGCTCTGGGTTGTAATGTCTTAACTGGAGATGGTTATTTAATGGCAGCTGAGGCGGGTGCTGACTTCTCTGGAATGGAATTTTCTAATGCTTACGCAATTTCTCCGGCGTTTTCTTCTGTCACCAAGACTCGATATTATGATTGGGCTTCTTTCACTTATGAAGATGGCACAGTTATTGAAGGTGCAGGTTCTAAGCGCGGTCGTTCTGTCATTGCCAAAACATTGCTAAATCAGCCTGTGTATGCTCGTCTCGACCAAAATATGGATGAAGAGACAAAAGCTTGGATGCGAGCCTCTCAACCAAACTTCTTTGTTGTCTTCGATCGCGCTGGAATTGACCCCTTTACTCAACGATTCCCCATCACCTTACGTTTAGAAGGAACTGTCCGCGGTACTGGGGGAATTCGCATTGCTGACTACACTTGCGCTACCTCCGTCAGTGGATTGTATGCGGCGGGAGATGCAGCCACAAGGGAATTAATCTGTGGTGGTTTTACAGGTGGTGGTAGTCATAATGCCGCTTGGGCAATGTCTTCTGGTTATTGGTCGGGACAGTCGGCGGCTAACTATGCAATTAGTTTAGGAGAACAAGCCAAACAGCGCAGTGTCCAAGGCGTTGGTGTAGCGGGATTGCATGGTGAAGGTCATCAGAAATTCTCAGCAGATGAAGCGATCGCGGCAACCCAAGCAGAAGTTTTCCCGTACGATCGCAACCTTTTCCGTAGTGATGCAGGGTTAAGTGCATCTTTAGACAGATTAAATCACCTCTGGCAAGAAATCCGTCATAGTCATGCACCGGATGATACCCAAATTGTGCGATCGCGGGAAGCGGCGGCAATGGTAGCGACTGCGCGTTGGATGTACAACAGTGGTTTGCAACGTCAGGAAACTAGAGGGATGCACAAACGCATAGATTACCCACAACAAGACCCCAATCAGCAATATCGCCTGCGGAGTGGTGGTTTAGATCAGATTTGGGTCAAGCCTGAGTCGTTAGTAGCAAATCGGGAATTGGTGACAGTGTAATTTGTGGGAATTGAGGAATTTCTCTACCTTTGAGCTAGGAAGGAATTAGGCTATTGTCTTGTTTCTTCCTGTTTCTTTTTTTAAACGCAAAGGTGTGAGGAGGTTAGCGCAGAGTAACGCAGAGTGTTTGTCAGGTCAATTTGCTATAAATTAATGAAATTATTATCTAAATATAGATTCCAGTTGAATCTTGATCTTCCTGCTTTGCGATCGCGTAATTATCGCCTTTATTTTGCTGGACAAGCTTGGTCGATGACTGGCAGTTTCATGACGCAAGTAGCGATTCTCTGGCTGATTTATCGATTAACTGATTCAGCTTTACTATTGGGATTAGCAGGATTTTTTGGACAATTACCAGTATTTGCCTTAGCGCCAATTTCCGGTATTTTAGCTGATCGCTACAATCGCCATCACCTGTTACTGCTACTCCAAATTGTCGGGATTTCCCTATCTGTAATTTTGACAGTGATGACATTTCTCGGTTGGGCAGATTTCTGGACATTGCTGACTTTTAGTACATTGTTAGGTTTGTTGAAAGGGTTAGATGTTCCTGTACGTCACGCCTTTGTTAGTGATATGGTCAGTCGTGAACTCATGGCAAATGCGATCGCTCTCAATGCGGCCTTTCTTCATACTGCGAGGCTAATTGGCCCTGCCCTTGGCGGCATTTTTATTGCTAAGTTTGGTGCAGGTTATTGCTTTTTATACGATAGTCTCAGCTATGTTGTGGCTATTTGGGCAATTTCAGTTATGCAGATTACACCCAGAAAAGTAGAAATACATACTAGTAATCCTTGGCAGAAGTTGAAAGAAGGGTTTCAATATGCTTATCAATTCTTGCCTGTGCGGTCTATTTTGTCGTTACTCGCAGTAGCCAGCTTAGTTGGAATGTCATATACAACACTGCTACCCATCTTTGCAGTCGAAGTTCTGCGGGGAGGTTCAGAAACTTTAGGTTTCCTCTCAGCCGCCGCCGCAATGGGTTCAGTTTTTGCCTGTGTCTATCTGAGTTTTCGCCAAAAAATTGCAGGCTTAGAACGCCTCATTGCTTTTTCTCCAGCAATTATGGGAATTGGCTTTATATTTTTCTCTTTATCTCAAGTTTTCTGGATTTCGCAATTAGCTTTAGTTTTAGTTGGTTGGAGTTCTACGCTTCAAGTAGCGGCTAGTAGTCCACCAAGGAAATTTTGCTGG
>NZ_DF978423.1:368387-370369 GCF_002897135.1 Nostoc cycadae WK-1
GCAAAATTGCCTTGGTGGACTACTAGTTGATACTGTAAATAAATATTTTTAATCTTGACTAAATACGTGTATTTACCGGAGAATAAACCTTACTTATACAAAATAGGGAGTTCAACCTTGAGTAACACAAATTTGGCACTCAAGAAAATTACCACCGAGATTAGTGGGACAGTGTTCTCATTGCCTTACTATGTAGCTCGTGATCAAGGATATTTTAACGACTTAGGGCTAGAGATAGAGTTTGTCAAACGCAACTATGGCGATCGCCCAGCCAATATCACACTGATTGATGATCATCGCCAAGTGAGTTCTTTTGGCGGCCCTTCTTTATTTGAACAAGGACAAAGCACCCTTTACCGCGCTTGCGAATGGGGACAAGTCCGCCGCACATACGACAGTTCTCGTGGTGGACAGGTGATAGCCAAGCGGGCGGCGATCGCCAGTCAAGCGATTATCGTACGTCCAGATTCACCCTACAACATCCCCCAAGACCTCGCTAATGTACCTGTTGGTGTGAACTTTCACCACGGTTCTCACTACATCGCTATTCAAACCCTTGAAGGCTTCTTGGCTCCAGAGGAGATTAAAGTAGTACACATCGAAGGCGGTGGACAACATAAACAATTCAACCGCTTTGTCGCTTTGCGTGATGGGCTAGTTGATGCAGTTGCAGTCATGGAACCCTGGATTACAGTTGCCGAAAAACTGGGCTACAAGATTATCGCTGAGGCTCACTATGTCGGTCTAGAAATTGCTAGTCCCGACCTAGACGAAGAGAGTTTCGAGGCGATTAATAAAGCTATTCGTCGCGCTGTTCAGGATTTGCAAACAGACCCTATCCGCTATACAAAGTATCTGATTGATGACGTATCAGAAGAGATTGTCAAACTCGAACCATCAGATTTCCGGCGCAACCGCCTGCGCTATAACGACCCAGCACCATACTCGGAAACTGATTTCCACCGCACCTACAACTGGATGGTGAAGTGGGGACTGATTCAACCTGATGCAACTTTCCAGCAGATTGTTGATAACCGAGTTATTGCAGCTAATTGAACAACTGCGCAAAATGCTGAGTGAAGAGTAAAACTAATTATTCAAGTAGTCTAATTTCAACCTGCTTGAATAGTTATTGAATCAGGTTTTAACGTTGGCGTTGTCTAAATTTGGGATGAATTGTCTCACGCTAAAAGAATAATGAGTTTCACATTTTAGTACCTGAGATTTCATCCCCTAATTCAGCAACGCCTTAAATCCAAATTTCCACATTAATATTACTTGCTTGTAATTTAAATAAATCTTGAATAAGCAAATGCACACACGTAGAGACTTTTTAAAATATGCTTCTTTAGGAGTCACAACTGCTCTAGTTACACAAGCCTGTAATAACATAAATAAACCTGCTGCTAATCAAGAAACTATTAGCGTTAAATTAGGGGCAGTAAGTGGCATTAACTCCATTGATGTTTGGATTCCCCAGGATTTAGGTTATTTTAATGCGGCTGGTTTGAATGCTGAAGTCATTACTTTTCAAAGTAGTGCCAAAATGCGAGATGCGTTGATTGCGGGAGAAATTGATTTTAGCGCCCAAGCACCTTTACACGTTTATCTTTCTCGCTTGAAGGGAGTGCCGTTAAATGTCGTTGCCAATCGTCGTAATCTGGTTGATACTTCCTTAATTGTTCGTTCTGATTTGCGCTCTCAAATTAAGAGTGTTGCTGACCTCAAAGGTAGAAAAATTTCCGCGGGTGAAATTGGCACTTGGAGTTGGGCCGTTTTCGTCAAATATCTGCGGCAAAATGGTCTGAACGATAAAGATGTTGAGTATGTTCAAAGTACAACAGCTTCTACTTATACATTGCTCAAAACTAAACAAGTAGACGCTGCGATCGCAGGTGCGCCCGACCTCCATAAATTAATCAAAGAAGGCACAGTTTTTCAACTATTAAATGCTTTATACCAATTCACGAAAAATTTGATTC
>NZ_DF978423.1:373805-407961 GCF_002897135.1 Nostoc cycadae WK-1
ATCATTTTTTTAGTGAAATGGTATTAGATCCAGATGTGCATAAGAAATATTTTGGTGCTAACGAGGCGATGACTCGTGCTTGGCTTAGTCATGAGCGCGTTGCTTCTGAAAAGCCGGAAGCTATTAAAAGATTGGTTGAAGTTGTCAATCGCACTTTTACATATATGCACCAAACTGCACCAGAAGACATTCTTAAAGTCGTCGGTAAACGGTTTGATAGTCAAAATTTAGACGCTATCCTCACAGGTCTGAATACCGAACTCAAACGCTCAGTGCCGAAAGATGCCTCTATCAGTGAAGCTGCTTATTTGGCTGACCAAAGAGTATTTTTTGATACGGGAATTATTAAGAAAATGGTTCCTTATGCTGAAGGGGTATTTGATAAATTTGCCGGTCATCGAGCTTAAGGAACAACCTAATATGTCACTCCCGACAATCACTACTCAAAATCTTGGCATTTCTTATTGGAGTAAAAATAAGCGCATTGACGCACTACAGAATGTTAGCTTGACTATTAATCGTGGTGAGTTTATTAGCTTAATTGGCCCTAGTGGTTGTGGTAAAAGTACCTTATTAAATGTGATTGCGGGTTTAACTAGTCCGGGTACAGATGTCAATGGTAGTTTTAACACCAGCGGAATCAAAGAAATTGACTACTTGTTCCAAAAGCAAACTTTGTTACCCTGGCGGACAGTCATTGATAATGTCACCGCGCCTCTAGAAATTCGTGGTATACCTCGAACTGAAAGAAGAAAAAAAGCCTTGACAATGCTTGAAAAATATGGATTATCGGGGTTTGAAAATAGTTTTCCTAGAGAATTATCAGGCGGAATGCAGCAGCGTGTATTACTAATTCGCACGCTGATTTATCAACCAGATGTGGTGTTACTGGATGAGCCGTTAAGTAGTTTAGATGCTCAAACACGCGCTCTGTTACAAGATGAATTTTTGCGATTATGGCGTGATACTGGATGCACCTTTGTTTTAGTAACTCATGACTTGGATGAAGCGATCGCACTTTCAGAGCGTGTATTCCTCCTGAGCGCGCGTCCTGGCAGAATTGTTAAGGAATTTCAGATTGATTTACCCACAGAACGATCTGCGATCGCCATTCGTACCGATCCAAGATTTCAGCAAATCCAGCGTGAAATGTGGTCAGAGTTAACCACACAAGTTTTACAACAACAAGACCGAGGATTCGCACTCTTTAAAACATAAAATGAAAACTACTCGCCATAAAATTTTCACTCTTGGACAACCCACGCTCTCTGCTACCAATAAACAGCCAAAAACACCCAGTTTTCAACCCCATCAAATTCAAGGGTGGCAACGCTTACAACAACTAGCGATACAACTCACACCTCTGGCGGTAATTTTGCTAGTGTGGGAAATTGGGACAGGAGCATTTAACATTCCTCAGTTTATTGAACCAGCATTGGTTGGTAAGCCGAGTGCAATTGTCCAAGAAATATGGAAGTTATTATCTAGCGGGAGTATATTTCAACATATCTTTGTGACATTTCAAGAGGCAATGACTGGACTGGCTTTAGCAATGACTGGCGGTGTGAGTCTGGGAATTCTGCTTGCTTATTCGCCATCAGGGGCAAAAATCACGCTTCCTTATGTTCAGATATTTAATTCTCTACCTCGGATTGCTTTAGCTCCCTTTTTTATTGTCTGGTTTGGCATTGGATTACTCTCAAAAGTATTATTAGCAGCTTTAGCCGCGTTTTTCCCCATATTTTTTACAACTTATCAGGGACTCCAAAGTATTGAACGCGAGTTGGTTTCGGCTTTTCAGGTGATGGGTGCCAATCGTTGGCAGATGTTGTACATGGTTGTCTTACCTTCAGTTTTGAGTTGGGTAATTGCCGGGATTCGCACAAGTTTGGGTATGGCTTTAGTCGGGGCGTTAGTCGCTGAATATATCGGTTCAACGCGGGGTTTAGGTTATCTATTAATGTCAGCCCAGGGAACTTTAAATGTTGATCAAGCTTGGGCAATATTGGTAATTTTGGCATCCATTAGCGTTTTTCTCGATTGGGGAGTGCGTGTTTTAGAAGCTTACGTTTTACGCTGGCGACCAAATCCTAGAGAATTGTAGTATTAGATCATGAATCACTGATGTTCGGATATCAGTTGGCAAAGCTGCTGCATATCATGAAAAACTATTTTAGCTCCAGCCGCAGTCAGCGCAGTGCGATCGCTATATTTGGCATAACCAAAAACCGTCATCCCTGCTGCGTATCCTGCTTGTACACCTGTTACAGAGTCTTCAACCACAACACAATGTTCTGGATTTGTGTTCATTTGCTCGGCTGCATGGAGATACACATCAGGAAAAGGTTTGGGGCGCGAAACATCATGAGCGCTGTATAACTTGCCCTTAAATTGATGCAAAATTCCTGTTAAATTTAATACCAGTTGAATATGACGGTGGCTGCTATTTGATGCCACACATTTTGGTAATGTAATTTGCTCTAATACTTCGGTAATGCCGGAAACTGCTGTTAATTCTTGTTGCAATGCGGCTATTTCTCGTTCCTTGCAACGTTCGACAAAGTTTTTCGGCAATGATTTATTATAAGATTCCTCAATAATCTCTAAACAGGTTTGTAGGGACTTGCCTATAAATTTTTGAGTTACTTCTGCATAGGTAATCGGAAATCCAGCTTCGGTGAGCGTTTGTGCAAAAATACGATTGACGATTGGTTCACTATCAACCAAGACTCCATCACAATCAAAAATCACAAGCTTGAACCGATTTTGCCTTAAATTGAGCATTTTCCCCTTGAAGTGCTAATTATTATTCTTTGCGATTGATGAGCGATCGCATTTCCTTTTTGCCAACAACCTCTAAGAGTAAAAGTTAGGTTTTGGTAGTTCATCGTTTAACGCCCAATTTCCTATGTCTCGGATTTTATAATCAAATGGATCATGGAGAGTGAATGTGCGAAGATTCCGCCAATAACGGTCAAAGCCATATTTAGCATTAGTAGCGCGTGCGCCCATAACTTCAAAGATGCGGTTGGTGATGTCTAAACCAACTCTAGTGGCGACAACTTTGGTAGTAGCAATAAACAGCGCACATTCTCCCCGTTGTTCTGCGGTGAGTGACCATTCCTGATCCCAAGCTTGTTGTAATAATTCTCCGGCTTGGTCAACTAAACAAGTAGCAGCCTGAAGGTCAACCCATATATTGCCATAGTGTTGGAGGATATAAGGATCTTTGGTTGCACTCTCTACACCTGATGTCAGCCAAGGTTTTGTATTAGTGCCAGTATAGGTTTTAGCCGCTTCAAATGCTCCTTGGGCAATTCCCAGGTAGATGTTAGCCAGATTCAATTGAGTTAAGCAGGCGCGAATAGTGGTGAAGGGTTGACTGGGTTTATCTCTAATACCCAGAATTTCGTCTGGGTATACCAGCACATTTTCAAATGTCACAGTACCGCTGTCTGTTTGACGTTGCCCCATATTATCCCAATCATCATGAACAGTCACACCTTGGCGTTGAGTAGGAATTGCCAGAATTTTCAATTCATCAGTTTCTTGATCAGTAGCAGTGATTGGTAATATATCCGAATCTTGGGAGCCAGAGCAAAAGCTTTTAATGCCGTTAAGACGGAAATAATTATTTTCTGGTGTCAGCGTCGTTCTTTTATCTAAAGGGTTGAGAGCATTGCACCAAAACCAATTGTTGTCAATAGTTTCTGCATAATATCGCTGTTTCTGCTCTGTTGAACCAAATATGTGAGGAACTACTACACCTAGATGGTGGTAAGAAAAGACGTGAGCAATAGAACTATCAACCTTGGCAAACTCACGGGTAATTCTGAGAACGGTAATCCAGGTTTCTCCTAAACCACCGTACTCTGTCGGTACGATCAATTTTAGCAAGTTGCTTTGGCGCAGGCGATCGCGTTCATATTTTGGTGTTCCCCCTTTTGCATCTCGCTCTACAGCAGTTTCCGCAAATTCCTTTGCTAAAGACCTAGCTATATCAAGATAATTTTGAGACTTTTTAGTTCCGATCAATTGCATATTTCGCAACTTCTCCTGCCAACTTTTTATGAGAAGCAACTATCAATTGTGCTGAAAAATTTTAGATTTACAATAGTTTAACAAACCTACCGTATTATGTTTATTAATAAGCTTTTCAGTTAAAGATAATAATAAGTTGGGTTGAACGAAGTACAACCCAACTTACTGACATAGTTATTAACTTTGGTAAGGGCGTGGCAGTTGGCGTAGTTTATGAGCAGTATCTAATTCACTATTATTTTTTCTGCCATATCCCCAACCCAATATCTTACGATACTCGCCCATAATGCCAGTTTCAATCAAATCATCCTCATTGACTGCAATCTCAGTGTGAGATTGGGGTGCAACATAAAGCGCATCCGCCGGACAATATGCCTCACACATAAAACAAGTTTGACAGTCTTCCTTCCGAGCAATTACTGGTGGTTGGTTAGAAACTGCATCAAAGACATTAGTCGGACAAACTTGAACACACAGATTGCAATTAATACAGAGTTTATGGCTGACAAGCTCAATCATGATTTTATTCTGGCTACAACTTTGATACAACGGGTGTGGCTTGAATGGTTTCTACTGCTGGCGTAGCAGGTGCATCCGTTATCCAATCGCGTCTTACCCAAAGCTTATCTAAGCCGCCTGTGGCTTGATAATAACGCTGATGGGGATCGGTCTGGGGATAGTCTATACGAATGTGTTCGCTGCGGGTTTCTGTGCGATGTAATGCACTAAAATATGCCCATCTGGCGACAGCAGTCAAAGCAACCGCACGACGAGAAAATTCGATATCGCGTACACTATCTTGTTTGGGATTACCTTGTACTTGCTGCCACAGCGTTTCTAATTTGGCGAGGGAATCTAGAAGCTTCTGTTCTGAACGCAAGTAGTTTTTCTCCAAGGGGAAAATTTCAGCTTGCACACCACGCGCGATCGCATCGCTATCGAATGTTGCAGACGAGGAGGAGTGCGATCGCATTCCCACTTGTCCCGCTGCACGTGCAGTTCTTTCATTTGCACGTGCGCCCAAATTCTTAGCAAACTTAGCCGCCCCTTCTCCTGCCCACTGCCCTGTAGAAATTGCCCAAGCCGCATTGGGGCCACCACCACCAGAAGCTAAACCAGCTAAAAATTCTCGTGATGCCGCATCTCCAGCCGCATACAGTCCAGGTACTTTTGTAGCGCAACTATCATCAATAATCCGAACACCACCTGTACCCCGGACAGTCCCTTCTAAAATCAATGTCACAGGTACTCTTTCTGTATAGGAATCAATCCCAGCTTTTTTATAAGGTAAAAAAGCGATGAAATGGGACTTTTCAATCACGGCTTTAACTTCTGGTGTAGCTCTATCTAAACGAGCATAAACAGACCCTTTCATTAAAGCATTTGGTAAGAAGCTAGGATCACGACGACCATTAATATAGCCACCTAAATCATTACCTGCTTCATCGCTATAACTAGCCCAACCAAAGGGAACACCCCGTGTGACTGTGGCATTAAAAGCAGTGGAGATTGCATAGTGATTAGAAGCTTCCATACTGGAGAGTTCGCCGCCAGCTTCTACCGCCATTAGCATTCCATCACCTGTGTTGGTGTTGCAACCTAATGCTTTACTTAAGAATGCACAGCCGCCATTCGCCAATACTACTGCACCAGCACGAACTGTATAAAAACGATGATGTTGTCTTTGTACACCTCTTGCCCCAGCCACAGAACCATCTTCAGCCAATAAAAGCTCTAAAGCTGGACTTTGGTCGAGAATCTGCACTCCAGAACGCAGCAAGTTTTTCCGCATTACCCGCATATATTCCGGGCCATAATAACTCTGACGCACAGATTCCCCATTTTCTTTCGGGAAACGATAACCCCAATCTTCTAATAGGGGCAAACTCAGCCAAGTTTTTTCAACTACACGCTCTATCCAACGCAAGTTAGCGAGGCCTTTTCCTACACGATAACGCTCCGAGACAACTTTTTCCCAGTTCTCTGGAGAAGGAGCCATGATGCCATTACCACTCGCAGCAGCGGCACCACTTGTACCCAGAAAACCTTTATCAACAATGATGACTTTGACACCTTGAGATGCTGCTGACCATGCTGCCCATGCTGCGGCAGGGCCACCACCAATCACCACCACGTCAGCATTTAGTTGTAGTTCATTTTCTGTGAGCAATTTCTTTCTCCTTTTTGATATTGCCTTAGCAGTAGTCGCTGATTTGTTTGTGATGAATGAGTGCTGTTTTGTCGGACTAATTATGCAGAAAATAGAGTCTGCATAATATACGCAAAGATTACGTAAAACGAATTACAAATAGTATGATAATCTAACTATTAGTTTATCAAACATTAAGCATTGCAAATTAATCTTGTTACTTTTGTCTGCTGAGAAATTCTTAAGCAACTTTTTGCAAGTGTCGCACGCGCGGCATAATTTCTTCGGCAAAACGTGTCATCTCCTGCACAAAGGGATTAAATTGCAGCATAAAAGTATCGATACCTGCATCAACAAAAGCTGCAACGCGAGTGGCGACTGTATCATAACTGCCAACTAAACCTGCGGCTGTACCACCATTCCCCCCAACAGCAGGATTTTTAGCAAAGAGTTGAAACATAACCGCTTCTTTGTCAACGCCTTTGGCAACACTTAATTTATATTGTTCTTCCAGCTTTTGCAGTGCCATCAGTCGTTCTAGTTCTGCTTGTGCTTCTTCGTCGGTGGGACGCGCAATCACAAAGGCTGATAAACCAAAACGCACTGGTTGGGGTAAGGAACGGGGACGGCTGATAACTTGTTGAATTACTTTGCGGACATCTGCAATTGGTTGACCGTTGATGAAGTAAACATCAGCTTGTTGCGCTGCTAATATCTGCGCTGGCTCTGATGCGCCGCCAAGATAAATCCGTGGATAAGGTTGAGCAACCGGGAAGGGTCGAAAACTTAAATCTTGAATTTTGAAATATTCGCCTTCAAAGTTAACCTTTTCTCCACTCCATAAGGCTCTAACTACTTGCAACCATTCCCCTGAATAGCGATAACGTTCATCGTGGGGAGGAAAGGGAATATTCGTCCGTTCCATTTCTGGACGGAACCAAGCACTAATTAAGTTAATGGCAAAACGTCCCTGACTAATGGCATCAATTCCTAAAGCCATTTTGGCTAAGACGGCTGGGTGAAATAATAAAGGTTTAATGGCGGCGATAATTTCTATAGTTTCTGTGGCTTCTGCTAAGGCTGCACAAGCTGTCCAAGTTTCTAACTGTTCTAAATCTAAACTGCGGGGGTTGGCAATGTGCTGGGCTACTAAGGTTGTGACATATCCTAAACGTTCTGCTTCTAATACTAGCGATCGCGTGCGTTCATAACTAGCATTCATCGGTTCATCCGGCGTATTCAGCGGGCCAAAGTTACCCCCAACAGGCGACCAAATACCATAGCGTGGTTCTGACATTCTTACCTCCAAGTTCGGCAAAAACAAAGGAGATAAAAATATATATACCCCTTGTTTTTTATCTTCATCTGTGCAAGCCTTATAGTATAGTACTATAAATCTACCGATTTACAGTAGAATATTCTGGTTACTAAACTAAGGTTTTAGTGCCGACTACAAAGGTTCTAGAAAGCTATGTCTGAACCACGCTATGGGATATGGATTCCTGTTTACGGCAACTGCGGCGTAATGAACCATCCTCTTGAACCTCGTGATGCTAGTTACTCACGAGCCAAGAATTTAATTAGGTTGGCCCAAAGGTGCGGATTTACCACAACTTTAATAGCGCAACATATCATCAATCCCAGAAATCAAGAACTTGACCAGATGGAAACCTGGACAACAGCAGCAGCACTTGCAGAAGCGACAGACTCTATAGAGATTATTGCAGCTGTCAAACCTTTATTGTTTCATCCTGCTGTCTTAGCCAAGATGGCTTTAGGTATTGATGCAATTAGCCAAGGACGTTTTGCAATTAACTTAGTGAGTGCTTGGTTCCGTCCAGAAATGGAAAAACCAGGGATCAATTTTTTGTCTCACGACGAACGTTATCGCTATTCTGACGAATGGATAAGAGTTGTCAAAGCTTTGTGGAGTGGGGAAAACGTTAACTTCCACGGCGACTATTTTCACATCAATGATTTGAAGTTGAATCCTCCACCTATCGCTAAACCCCATCTGCGTGTGTATGTAGGGGGAGAGTCAGAACCAGCGCAAGAACTCGCAGTAAAAGAAGCGCACACATTCTTTCTAAATGGTCGTCCGATAGAAGTTATCCGCGAAACAATTGCTCAGGTGCGGCAAAAAGCTCACTCTCGCTCTCAACCGTTAGGCTTTGCGATGTCAGCGTTTGTAATTGCTCGACCGACAGACTCAGAAGCCGAAGCAGAATATCAAAATTTAAGAGCAATGGTACTTGCACAAGACGATCGCACAGAACTACTCAAAGGAGTAGATTCCGAAGTGGTCATGTTCAAAAATATGGCTAAATATCCCGGTGTAGGAAGCAATGGCGGGACTGCGGCTGGTTTGGTTGGGAGTTATGAAACCGTAGCCCAGCGTATTACTGAATTTACCAAAGTAGGAATTGATACTTTCATGCTGCAATTCCAACCTTTCGCTACAGAAATGGAGCGTTTTGCTACGGAGATTATACCAAGAGTAAGAGCGTTAACAGAAGAAAGTGAAGCGATCGCCAACGCCAAAATAGGGGCTAAGAATTTTAGATTTTAGATTTTGGATTTTAGATTGAATCCAAAAATCTTTTCCTACTCCTCACTACCAAAGGAGACTTTATGACTGCAATTTTGACTCGTCCAGCTTGGACTACAGATTTAGAACTGGAAATCTTCGATAAATTAGTCGATAAATACGCACCGCACATTACCAAAAAGCGATTAGTTGAACCAAGACCACCGGAAACTGATGAAGAAAGAGAGAATTTTTATCGTTTTCGTGTAGCTGGTGCAGCCCATGATTTATTTATTGTGCAAGTCTGTGCCAAGATAATTGACTCGTTTCCTGACCCTGACCTACAGCTATTTTTGAGCAGACAAATAGGGGATGATGGCGCACACGCCCAAAACACCCGTTTAAGAGCGCAAGCAATATCTGGACATGACCCCATTGAAGATATCCAAAAACAAGTGCAGAAGCATTGGGATTATATGGGTGATTTACCCATTCGTAATTGGCAAGGCTTTTTAGCATTTGAATTACATTATGAATTGCATATTGTGGCTTTGTTATTTCTTAACAGCCGTACTAACAAAATCAGTGACCCAGACTCAGCCAAATATGCAGCAGAAAAAATCTTACCAGATGAAGCAGTTCATCGTTTAGGTGTGGTTGATTGGTGGCAACGTAAATTTGATCATGCTTCACAAGTAGAGAAAGAAGATTTAATTTCCCAAGCTTTAGAAGCTGATGAAGAAGGTCAACGTCGGCGCAATTCTTATCTTCGGAATCATTGGCAATTGAGTCAAAAAGCTATTGGAGTTGAAATTGATAATTTGCCAACACTTTATGACACTTGGCGGCAAGAAGTTTTGTCTTACTTCTTAGATATACCTGTATCTAAACTGCCAAAACTTGTGAGTGTAAATGATTAATAAATATTAAATAAAAAGTAGAAAACCTACTTTATTATTTATTCAAGCTGTATTCATAACACCTTCTAGTATTACTAATTATTGAATAATTAGTAATCTTTTTATTTGTTTAATTTTATAAAAATTTTTGTTAAACATTGATATCTAAAAAACTCAAATTTAGTCGCAATAAACACAGCAATTATTTAGATAATAAATATATTATATCGTTTTTAATAGAACTAGTTGCAGATAGTTATTGACTAAGTTTAACCAGAAATTTGGGCATAGATAAAAGATGTTTTTCTATCCCAATAATAAATTCATGATACTTTTAAAAATCCAAAATTGCATTGGAATAATGTGACATAAAGGAGGGTTAATTTATGTTAAGGCAAATGATAAATAAAATTTTAGGTGTTTTCAAAGGGAGGGAATTATTTAAGTATCAAAAAATTAAGGTTTTTGCTGTATTGTTTGTGCTGGGTATAGGATTGAGTTTGGCGATCGCATCTTGCGCCCCCAGTAATTCAGCTGATACATCTGCACAAAAACCCCAAGCACCCAAGCTCACAGTGCTGAAAATGGGTCATCAAAAAGGGATGGCGTTGCTGAATATTATTAAAGCCCAAGGAAGTTTAGAAAAGCGATTACAACCCTTGGGGATATCTGTAACCTGGAATGAATTTTCCTCTACAGCACCGCTTTTGGATGGGATGGGAGCAGGTGCGATCGTGTTTGGTGGTGGTGGCGGTACAGGAAGCGTGTTTGCTCAAGCTGGTGATAAACCCTTTGTCAGAGTTGCAGCTGGTACAGGTAGCACCAGAGGTTCCGCTATTTTAGTTCAAGAAAATTCTCCAATCAAAACACTTACTGATTTAAAAGGTAAAAAAGTTGCTTTTGCAAAAGGTTCTGGTCAACACTACATTATTGTGCGTGCTTTAGAAAAAGTTGGATTGAAATTTACTGATATTCAACCTCTTTATCTAACACCAGCCGAAGCCTTACCAGCATTTGAACGTGGTGATATTGATGCGTGGTTAATTTGGGATCCTTATACTGCCGAGGCTGAACGTAAACTCCGCACTCGCTTACTGGCAGATAATAGCACTGTCTTTGGAGATAAAGCAGCACTAGAAAGCCCTAGTTTTTATTACGCTGCTCCAGATTTTGTCCGCGAACATCAAGACATTCTCAAGATAATTTTGCAAGAGCTAGAAAAAGCTGGTACTTGGTCAAGAGAGAACTATAAAGATTCTGCCAAACTACTTTCTAAAGTGTACAAAATTGATTTAAAAACAATGGAAACAGTAGAAGAACGTGGTGGTCAACGGGAAGTATTACCAGTCACAAATGAAGTTTTAAGTGGTCTGCAACGGATGGCAGATACATTTTATGACCTCAAAATTATTCCGAAAAAAATAGATATCAAGGATAAAAACTACAACTGGATTCCTGACCAAAAGTGGTAAATCGAGATAATTCGTAATTCGTAATTAAGAAGACGAAGATTTTATCACGTTGTTGTTGATTAAAATAGGCGATCGCATGAATACCATCAATATTAACCGTCGATTCTTTGTCATAGCTATTACCTCATTTGCAGCCTCTACAGTCTTTGCTAGTTGTAGTTCACCGCAAAATAATTCGGCTGTGAATACCAATGTGAATCCTTCAGCTACCACAGCAGCCAATACAACCACAACTCCAGCCAAAGAAAAAATCAAAGTTGGTGTAACACCAGTTCCAGCCGGCGAAATTTTAGAATTTGTCAAAAAGAATTTAGCACCAGAAGCTGGGCTAGATATTGAAATAGTTACATTCAATGACTTTGTGCAGAATAACACTGCCTTAAAAGATGGAGTAATTGATGCAAATTATTTTCAACATATTCCTTTTATGGAAGACTATGGCAAGAAGCATAACTTTGAAATGTATGCTTTTACGCCGCAAATTCATTTAAATCCAGTGGGACTCTTTTCTAAAAAATATAAGTCCCTCAAAGATGTACCTAACAAAGCTTTGGTAACAATTCCTGATGATCCTAGCAATGCTCATCGGGCTTTAAAAGTCCTGGAATCATCAGGCTTAATCAAACTTAAGGAAAATGTTCATCCGGCGAGTCCTAAAGATATTATTGCTAACACCAAAAATATCCAAATTAAAGAAATACCAGGAGCGCAAGCAATCCCCAGTCTACCTGATGTGGATTTAGCCGGAGTTACAGGTAATTGGATTTTACAAGCTGGCTTGAAAACTGATAAAGATGCTTTAGCAATAGAGTCAGCAAACGAGCAAATTTATGCTGTAACAGTTACAACCTTAAAAGGCAAAGAAACTGACCCCAGAATTCAGAAATTATATAAGTTACTCCGCGATGATAAAGTCAAACAATTTATTAGAGATAAATATCAAGGTTCAGTGATTCCTATTCCTTAAAAAATAATAATTTATCGTGGAAGCATTCTGAGATGATTACATTTACCGATGTTCGTAAAATTTATCACCAAGGCAACCAAAAAGTTGTTGCGTTAGATGGTGTGAGTGTTCATGTCAAACCAGGAGAAATTTTTGGTGTTTTAGGTCAAAGTGGCGCGGGTAAAAGCACATTAATTCGCTGTGTTAATCAACTAGAAAAACCGACATCGGGTTCAGTTGTAGTTGATGGACAGGAAATAACAAAATTGTCAGGAGATAAACTGCGTCGCGCCCGTCAACATATTGGAATGATTTTTCAACACTTTAATTTACTGAGTTGCCGAACTGTGGCGGAAAATATTGCTTTTCCTTTGGAAGTGATGGGCTATAGCAGATTGCAACGTCGGGCAAAAGTGGAAGAATTGATTTCACTTGTCGGGTTGAAAGGTAAGGCAGATGCTTATCCAGCACAACTTTCTGATGGTCAAAAGCAACGAGTAGGTATCGCTAGGGCTTTGGCTGGAGAACCTAATGTATTACTTTCTGATGAAGCCACATCAGCACTCGATCCCCAAACTACAAGGTCAATTTTGGACTTGTTGCGTGACTTGAACAAGCGTATGGGTTTGACAATCTTACTCATTACCCATGAAATGGGTGTGGTCAAGCAAATCTGCGATAGTGTGGCAATACTCAATGCTGGCAGAATTGTCGAAAAGGGATATGTGAGTGATTTAATCGCCAAACCAGAATCATTTCTTGCCCAAGAATTTTTTCCCCGTCGTAATGGTTATAGAGCAAAACCAGGTGCTGTCCTCGCCACGATCGCCTTTGCGGGAGAACAAGCAAGTCAACCTATTTTCGCCACCTTAGCCCGTAATTTTGATGTTGATGTCAATATCCTGAGTGGGAGTGTGGAAACAGTAGGCGATCGCAAAGTTGGTCAGTTCCACATTGAATTAATCGGTCAAAAGATAACGCAAGCTTTGAATTATTTACACGAAGCCGAATTTGAAGTGGAAGTACATTGAATTGGCGATTAGGAAGAAAATCAAAATTGCAAATTACGAATTATGCATACGGAGGGATAATGAGCAGAACAAAGCAATTAAAATTAGGTGCATTCATGCGCCCAGTAAGCATACACACAGGTGCTTGGCGTTATCCTGGGGCTATACCTGACGCTAATTTTAACTTCCCAGCACTAAAAAAATTCATCCAGAAATTAGAGCAAGGCAAGTTTGACGCATTCTTCATGGCAGATCACTTAGCAGTGCTAAATATGCCAGTCAACGCTCTGAAACGCAGTCATACGGTGACATCTTTCGAGCCGTTTACCCTGCTTTCTGCCCTCTCTACCGTCACCGAAAACATCGGATTAGTAGCTACAGCTTCCACAACGTATGATGCGCCTTACCACATCGCGCGTCGCTTCGCCTCTCTAGACCATATCAGTGGCGGTCGTGCTGGCTGGAACATCGTCACTACAGCCAATCCAGATGCCGCACTCAACTTTAATTTAGAAGAAGAGATAGAGCATGACGAACGCTACCGCCGGGCGAGGGAATTTTATGATGTTGTTACGGGGCTTTGGGATTCCTTTGCTGATGATGCCTTCGTTCGGGATGTGGAAGCCGGGATTTATTTTGACCCCGATAAGCTTCACGTTCTGAATCACAAAGGCAAATATCTCTCGGTGCGGGGGCCATTGAACATCGCTAGACCTGTCCAAGGCTGGCCATTAATCGTTCAGGCTGGCGCATCGGAAGCCGGACGGCAATTAGCCGCCGAAACCGCCGAGGCTGTGTTTGCACCTGCTGGTAATCTGGAAGCTGGCAAAGCTTTATTTGCAGACATCAAAGGACGGGCGCGGGCAATTGGACGTGACCCAGATAGTATAAAAATCCTTCCTGGTGCTTTAGTCGTCGTCGGGGAAACCGTCGCCGAAGCACAGGCCAAGCGTGTTTATTTAGATAGCCTCGTACATTATGACAGTGGAATTGCCAGCCTAAATAGTGCGCTTGGCTACGATGTTTCTGGTTTTGATCCAGATGGCCCCTTGCCAGAAATCCCACCGACTAACGCTGGCCACTCTTCACGAGAAAGAGTCATAGCCTTAGCACAACGTGAGAACTTGACTATTCGACAACTGGCGCAACGCGTTGGCAGTTATAGCGGGTTGGCTTTCGTTGGCACACCCCAAACCATCGCCGATGAAATGGAGCAATGGCTGAAGGAAGAAGGCTCGGACGGCTTTAATATTATGTTCCCTTATCTGCCGGAAGGGTTGAATGATTTTGTTGACAAGGTAATCCCCGAACTCCAAAGCCGGGGAATTTTCCGCACCGAGTACGAGGGAACAACCTTGCGGGAAAATCTGGGACTCCCCCGCCCTGCTAACCGTTTCTTTGAATCTGAGCGATCGCCAGCAGTTATTTAGTCATTAATCTATAGTCAACAGTCCTCACAGGAGAAAACATTGTCATCCACATCTATTCTTCTCTATGTCGATATCCAGTACATCAGCCCCTATGCACTGTCGGCATTCGTGTCTCTGCATGAAAAAGGACTGTTGTTCGACATCCAGACCATTGACCTTGCAGCTAAAGCCCAGCATGAACCAGGTTTTGCAACTAAGTCTTTGACGAGCCGTGTACCGACCTTAATTCACGATGAATTCTCGTTGTCGGAGTCTTCGGCGATCGCTGAATACATTGATGAAGTTTTTCCTGGTACTATACCCAGCAGAACCACAGAATCGGGCAAGAGCGCGTCAGGTGCAAGCTTGGCTCCGCAGCGATCTCACACCTATCAAACAAGAGCGTCCTACTGAAGTGATATTCTACGGGACAACAAAGCCACCTCTATCAAAGAAGGCGCAAACAGCAGCCGAGAAATTGTTCTTCGCCGCCGAGTTACTACTATCTGCTAATACGGAAAACCTCTTTGGTCAGTGGTCTATCGCCGATGTCGATCTCGCACTCATACTCCATCGCCTAATTTTAAATGGCGACCCAGTACCAGAGAATTTGATTACATACGCTAAACATCAATGGCAACGGCCATCTGTTCAGTTATGGGTCAATCAGCAACGCCAGCCCCTGCACTGATAAAAGATTGACAACTTATAGAAAATTAAGGATTATTAATCTACGGTATTTCGATAAATTTTTAGTTGTTTAATAGTGTTTAGCTTAACTTAAATGTGTTACCAGAGGTAAACGCCGCAGAGATAAAAGTATTCTTGACGTTCTCTCCATACATGGCTGCGGGGGATTCTTGTTTCAACGAAGTTCTTCATAACTAAGAGGGATTCAGGCTAGGCGAATCAACAAAACGGCGATGAAAGTTTATTTATGCCGACCTGTACTAGTTGCTTACAACTCGCCAACATAGATTTTCTACAAGAAAAAATTTGGAGATAAAAATAATGATTAAAAGTCTAGAAAAAGTTGCAGATACAACAATCCAGTTTTCGGCTCCAGTCAGAACTAACTCACCGGAACTCCAACAGTTACTCGACTATATAGCTCTGGGAGCAAGTGATCGCGATCGCGATCGCATCTTGCCTTTTGATGTAGTTGAATTAATTCGACGTTCCAAGTTAGGTGCATTACGAATCCCCGTAGCCGAAGGTGGCGGTGGTAGCACAGCAAGAGAATTATTCGAGGTGGTGATTAAGTTAGGCGATGCTGATCCTAACGTTGCTCACATTGTGCGGAATCATTTCTCTGTCACAGAGCGAATTTTGCGTTCTGAACGCACCGAAAGAAATCGGCGTTGGTTAAAAGCCGTGGCTGATGGGGCAATTATTGGCCTTGCTTCCACCGAATTAGAAGTTAAACGGGCTGGCGGTGGTCAAGTTGTAAATACAAAATTAACGCCCGATGGCGACGGCTATCGTCTGAATGGCACGAAATATTACAGCACTGGCAGCCTTTATGCAGACTTGATTTTTGTGCGTGTACTAGTACCAGATGGCACTACGGCGTTTATTCTCATCCCGACAAACCGCGCTGGGATTGAGCTTGTAGATGACTGGGATGGCTTTGGTCAAAGGCTTACAGGCACAGGAACAACTAACTTCACGAATGTCCGTGTTGAGAGAAGTGAAGTGTTTTTTGAGACAGACACAGACAAAGATAATTTGCCCTACAATATCATACCCCAATTATTTTTGACGGCAATCAACGCTGGCATTATTCGTAGCGTGCTACGTGATGCCACAAACCTCGTCCATAAACGTCCTCGGACTTTTTATCATGCTGTATCCGAGCAAGCAGCAGACGACCCCATCTTACAGCAAACCGTCGGACAAATTGCGGCTAATGCCTTTGCCGCAGAAGCGAGCGTTTTAGCCGCCGCCGATGGACTCGATCGCCTGCCTGCGGCTAAAGCCCAAGGAGAAGAAGCAGAGACGGCTGTAGCGTTAGAAACTTCTTTAAATGCAGCCAAAGCCAAATTAATTGTTGATGATTTGGCGTTGCGTTCAGCCACCCTACTATTTGAAGTTGGCGGGGCTTCTACAACCAAGAAAAGCTCAAACTTTGATCGTCACTGGCGCAATGCCCGTACTTTATCCTCACACAACCCAAATCACTTTAAGGCGCGTGCGATCGGCGACTATGAGATAAACGGTACGCCATTGCCGCAGAGAGGATTCTTTTAAGGGTGTAGGGGGAAGAGATGAACTTGATATGCGACTTATTTTTGATACCCCTCTCCAAACCTCTCCCCTGCAAAGAGAGAGGCTTTAAAAAGTCAATTCTTCGTTAATAATTCAGAATGTTAAAGCCCCTCTCCGCGTCCGGGTTTCCCGGCGCAAAACTTTTCAAGACAGAGGGGTTGGGGTGAGGTTCCTCAAATTCATACCCCCACACCCTTTCTTAACAAGACTTTTATTTATGAAATTCAACTATGAGTGTAATTGATACTACTGCTGTAAGACAGGATATAGGGGCGATGTCTAGTGACAAGACGCGAAGCGTCTACGCATCTCCCACAGACTATCCTGAAAGCCCATTATCCCAAGCTCTGAAACAGCCTGTATTACTAGGGTTATTCTTACCAATTCATCACGGTGGCTGGAGTTCATCACATTTGCCGCGCACTACCGATTGGTCTTTTGATTACAATGCCAAGTTGACCCAAAAGGCTGAGGAGTTGGGGTTTGACCTCGTTTTTGGTTATTCCACATGGCAACCGAAGAATGGGCAAGGCCCAACACGCACGGAAGCGGGTTTGGATGCGTTCATTGCAACTGCTTCTCTGGCTGGGATGACTTCGCGGATTCTCTTAATTTCCACAATTCACGTTCTTTATGGGCCTTGGCATCCCATTCACTTGGCTAAATTTGGGGCAACACTTGATCATATTTCTAAAGGTCGGTGGGGAATTAACGTTGTCACGGGACACCGGGCTTATGAACATGAACTGTTCGGCTGGAGTCAAATCGAACACGATCGCCGCTACGAAATGGCTGATGAATTTGTCACTGTCTTAAAGAGACTTTGGTCAGAAACCGAGAACTTTTCTTACCAGAGTCAAAAAAGCTCTTGGCAGTTCAAAGATGCTTATATTAGCCCTCGTCCGCTTTATGGTCGTCCTGTTTTAGTTAACGCCACTGGTTCAGATGCGGGTATCGAGTTCGCGGGTCGTCATTCTGATATTGTGTTTATCACCAGTCCGGCTGGCGGAGATATAGACAGTGCTTTGTCATCGTTACCTGCCCATACTGAGCGTGTTAAAAAATCAGCGATCGCTAATGGTAGACAAGTCCGCACGCTGCTAAATCCGTTGATTGTTCTGCGAGAAACGGAAAAAGAGGCGGAAGAATACGCTCAGGCAATTATTGACCATGCCGATTATGAGTCAATTGCGGGACGTTCTCGCATTAGCAGCGATGCACACGCTTGGAGAGGGCATCAAAAGGGAAATCTGCGTCATAGCGTTGG
This sequence comes from Nostoc cycadae WK-1, assembly GCF_002897135.1. Lineage (NCBI taxonomy): Bacteria > Bacillati > Cyanobacteriota > Cyanophyceae > Nostocales > Nostocaceae > Nostoc > Nostoc cycadae. The sequence goes on from NZ_DF978423.1 coordinate 391,794, forward strand.
TAGTGCGATCGGCGGTAACGTGCAGCTAATTGGTTCGCCAGAACAAATCACCGAACAACTTTTGCAACTGCATAAAGCTGGTGTCGATGGTTTTCAGATAGCTTTCTACGATTTTGAGCCTGATTTAGATTTATTCGGTAAGAGCGTTCTACCACTATTGAAACAGGCTGGACTTAGGTTTTAAACGCAGAGGAACACAGAGGTAAGCGCGGAGGAACGCAAAGTTTATTTGAGTCCATTCGCTAAAAATTATGTTGAGAGGTGTATGAATGCAAGGGCAAGAATTATTCCAAAGTTTACTGCAAGCCACTAATGAAACTTTTTATATGGTTGGGATATCTGCCCTAGTTGCCATAGTTTTAGGCTTGCCGTTAGGTTTATTGTTAGTGATGACAGGCCCCGGTAACTTGCTGGATTTTCCGCAACTGCATAAAGTATTGGGTGCGATCGTTAATACTGGACGCTCATTTCCGTTTATTATTCTGCTGGTCGTTTTAACTCCACTCACCCGCTTAATTGTCGGTACTTCCATCGGTAGCACCGCCGCCTTAGTTCCCCTTACCCTCGCCGCCATTCCATTTTTTGGTCGCATTGCTGAAACCAGCATTTTAGAAGTTGATAAAGGACTCATAGAAGCCGCCCAAGCAATGGGATGCAATTATTGGCAAATCATTCTCAAAGTATTGATACCGGAAGCTTTGCCTTCATTAGTATTAGGTATGACAATTCTGATTGTGAGTTTACTTAACTCCTCCGCAATGGCTGGGGCTGTTGGTGGCGGTGGGTTAGGTAACTTAGCAATTCAATACGGCTATCAACGCTTTGATGTAGGGGTAATGTTTTCTACCATTGTAGTTTTGATTGCATTGGTACAAATTATCCAATTCTTAGGTGATTTTCTTGCCCAGCGTATGCGAAAACGCTAAAAAAATATCTCATTCCAATTCTTGTAATAAAACCTTTTCTTGTAATAAAACCTTTGCATAACTTTGCGTTAAAAAATTATATTTTGCGTAGGTTTCAACGTCTCTCTTGAATAAATTAAAATACGGCAAACTTAAGCCTACCGTATTTTAGACGTGATTATTTTGGGCGATCGCTTGGATTTATTGCTTAGTTTAGCGCTGGTTCTGCTAACACCTTCTCAGCTTTTTGTTTCAGGACTGTTGGTAAATCACTTGTCAATGGCTCACCTTCAAGCACTTGCGATTTAAAACCATCTGGCCCAACAGGAACATCGCCTGTAATGGTGGTGCGATAAAGTACGCGCTCAACTTCTATATGATCTAAATCCTGGGGTGCTAAATGGGAAGTAGCGCGGTTGTCCCAGAATGCAATATCACCATTGTGCCAACGGAAGCGGGTGGTGTAAGCAGGTTTAGTGATTTGGTTGAAGAACAACTCCAGGAGTAGTTCGCTTTCTTGGGGCGACACATCCAGAATGTGGGAGGTGAAGCCAGGATTCACAAATAGTGCGCGTTCACCAGTCTCAGGATGAACCCGCACTACTGGGTGAATCGAAACCTGTGGATTAGCTGCAATCCGTTGAGCATATTTGCTATTGCTGGGTATCCGCAAACGTGCATTAAATCTATGCTCGGCTTTTAATCCATCTGCTAGGGCGCGTAAGGGTGCAGACAAACCTTCATAAGCTGCAACCAAGTTAGTCCACTGTGTATCACCGCCAAAGGTGGGAACATTCACCGCCCGCAAAATTGAACCCGCAGGAGGGTTAACAACCGCAGTCACATCAGTGTGCCAACGGCTTTCATAGCTGGTACGCCGTAGACCGTTGCGACGCTCAAAGCGGCTGCGGTCAATTGGTAAGATTTGGGAAAAGCCTTCTATTGGCTCATCTTCGTGGGGATGTGCATAAGTCACTTCGCCGAAACGAGATGTAAAGGCGATTTGTGCCGCATGATCTATATTTTGGTTGCGAAAGAATACGACTTTCCACTTCAATAGTGCTTTGCGAATTTCGGCAACTACATCATCGTGCAGATGAGTTGAAAGATTCACGCCGCTGATTTCAGCACCAGTGAAACCAGAAGTTGGTTTGACTTCAATATGCTTGTAGCCCATGTCTATTCTCCAAAGTTTGATCTATGGGTGAATGTTGGTATTCGACAGCTTTCTTTGGAAGATTTTGATTAAATCCAAAGAAACATTTGTCACCAAATCTATTCTACTTTAAATCTATCAATTTACCGTAGTATAGATTATTAAGAAATTTCAGTGAAACTTAGTCAGGATAAAAAACAAATGTCCGCAACTCTATACTTTCTCTAGGTGGTGCATCGATAGGACTGCTGGGATCTGCAAAAGCTGTATGGGCGGCGAAACGTGCGCGTCCGTCTTCCGCGGAGTCAAAGCATTTGATAAACAGTACCTCGTTTCTCTGCATTTGGGGAAAGTAGAACCATTGGTGTTCTGGGTTATAAGTAACTGCGTAGGTTTCACCAATGCGATCGCGGTATACTAAATCTCCAGCTACAAGGTCTGATGGTGCAATACTTTGAGCATCACATACCGCCAATGGTGACTCTTGGATTGTGTTGGCAATTCCTCGCCAAACATTGATAATGGCAAATCGTTGTTGTAATAGCCCATCAATGTCTTCTATACCCCGCGCTGCCAACTCCCAATAAGCCCTTGTATAGCCAGATGTGGCAGTAAAATCGTTGTGTACGCGCTTGGCAGGTTCTTTAATGTTGTTCTCACCAAGTTTTGATTGAGCAGCATTACGTAGAGTGTGATCAAATATCACTACTTGAGTTGCACCCGTCAGTTGCTTTAATAATTGCTCCGCTTCTGGGTAATAGATGTGGCGGATTTCCTCTTCGTCATAAAAATCGCGGACTTGTGTATTGTGGGCAGTAAAAGCAAAACCTTCTTGATCTAGGGAGATTTTTTCTGAGATAGAACGCGCATTATGAATAGGTACCGGATAAGTCTGGAAAATGCTGTTGGTGCGGGGAACCCCTGATGGTGGTTCATAGGTGTAGTTGACAGGCTTTTCTGCCATTGGTAAAAGATAGCTGAGATTAGCTTTTACCGATGGTAAGCCGTAAGAAAGGGGTTTATCTATAACTTGGTTATTTAGGCTCATAGTTCATACCTGTTTTGAGAATTACAAATGCTACGCAGATTTAACTGACTCCCGCCTTCACTGGTTTTTTCCAGACTGCATCTGCATACAGTGATGACTCGAAGTCTGGTGCAACATTGTCACTAGTAATCCGGGCTTCGTGTTGTGACCAATCGGCAAAGAATAAGTCATGGCTGATACGTTCTACTATGGCTGGTACATCCCGGCGGATGCTGGGGACATCACCGATAGGTAGACCAAAGCTGACGAAACCAGCCGGATTGAAAACATGAATATCCTTGAGATAAGGAGCCGTACCAGGGACTTTTTCTTGGTATTCGTGGGCGCTACCAAGATAAGGGTATGTACTGAGTTGTTCGTTGCGCTGATCGGCTGGAGGTTCATAGCGATCGCGCCAAAGGGCAATATGATGAGCAAAATCCGCAAGCTCTGGGCGCTTAGTTGGGTCAACAAAATAGCCAGTCCCAGCGATCGCAAAATCGAACTCCAACACATCATCATTCACTTGTGCCACGATGCGATCGCCTTGGTTGTGAGCAGATTTCCAGGTTGCAGATAAATGTAGGTGGAAGTTAGAAAAAGCAGTTACCCGCGCAATAGCGTCTGGTGGTGGTGTCGAGCCAACTTGATTAAACCGCCAAGCTTGAAACCAACGAGCAGCATCAGGTAGTTGAGCATAGTTGTAGTAAGCGCCAGGATAACCCCGCACACGAATCACAGGTAAAGATGCAATTTGCGATCGCCGTGCAAACAGATGTACTGCCTTAGCACCTGATTCTAGCGCCACACCTGCTGCATCAAAAGCCGAAGCCGCCGCACCCAAAACGGCTACAGTTTTACCGCGCAACTCACTGAAGTTAATTAGCTCGGACGTATGTGCATAGAGGTGGCGTGGTAGAGATGCAAGTACAGGCGGGATATTTGCGCCACCAGTACCAGCTACACCATTGGCGAAGATAATCTTGCGTGTAGTTTCTACTTGTCTGACACCGTTCACTTCCAGATGCAGCCGCAAGAAACCGACATCTGGCTCAATACGTATCAACTTCGTCTGATATCTCACTGGAATGTTCAAGAAATGCCGATACCAACTGAGATATTCAGCCCATAAGACTCGCGGAATGCGGTCGATTGCGGCGTATGCTTCTGTACCGTGTCGTGCTTCGTACCAAGCCTGAAACGAAAGTGCGGGAATCCCTAGTTCTGGCCCTGGCAGGTTTTTCGGTGTGCGGAGCTTTTTCATCCGCGCCCGTGTGAGCCATACACCTGCATGGGCTTCGTCTTCAGCCTCATCAATGACTGTCACACCACCAATACCAGCACGCCGCAAAGCAAATGCGAAAGTGCTACCACTGCCACTACCACCGACTATCGTGACATTATGGTCAATGCCTGGCTGATCAAACACCCAATTTTCAGGGTCGGGGCCGAGTAGGCGCAACGCCTCCCGTGCAGCAAAATCAATATCAGTCGTTGTTGTCATATTAGTCTTTCAGAATAAATAATCAAAGAACTCTTTTCGCTTTTTTATTAGCGATCGCTTTGAGATAAAAACTTTTTAGTTGACTAAAAAAACTCAACTGTTTTATCTCCTGTTGTGGAACAGGTTCACAATAAGTAGATAGTTGTGGTGGTAATTCCCAAATATCATGTTTTTGCGTCGCTAATAATTCACTTTCAGGGGGAGGCTGAGAGTATTGAGCCAGTAACCCTGATTCTCCATTTAGTAATTCTCTTTCGATTCCATGAAACATATTTTTAGGGAATTGAAAATTATCAGAGTTTTAATTTTCATGTAGAGGTGCAAAGATTTAGGCGCAATTGATTTGCACCAATTTAATGAACATTTGCCAATTTTTTAATTTTTAACGCTGACCTCCCTAAAGCCGAACAAATTACATCATTTTGGGGTGTATGAATTCGGCTACACAGCACATCTCGATAATGTCTTTCTAGAGGATTTTTTTTAGATAAACCAGGATTTCCTATTAGTTGTAACCCAATTTCTAAAGCCTTAATAGCATTACTTGTAGCCAAATATTTAACTGTTTGTGCTGACAAATTCACATTCGTATGGTGTTCCCCTCTATCAATATCTGCTGCCAGACTGTAAATTAATCGATGGTTGGCGTATAGTAATGCTTCGATTTCACCAACGGCGGTTTGAAAATTGGGTAAAGTTGCTAAACTTGCACCTAAATTAGTAGGCGATCGCTCATTCAAATATTCAACCAACCAATCTCGTGCGGCTGTTGCTACTCCTTGATACAACGCACTTAACAGTAAACTACCAGCGGCCAGCATCAAGGGATCGGGTTGTGACCAAGCCTTTGCCAGACGGACATCTAAGGCGTACTCTGGGGGAATGCAGACATCTTCTAAAATTAGGTCATGACTCCCTGTTGCCCGCATTCCTAAATGATCCCAAGTTTCTACAATCTTCACCCCTGGAATGTCACGGGGGACTAAAAAACTCCCGACTTGGGGTTCATCGTCATTTGTCCGCGCCCAAACTACGAAGTAACGTAAAATCGGACTGCCCGTGGTGTATTGTTTGTGACCAGTGATTGACCAACCATCTGGTGTGCGTTTGGCGATCGTTGCAGGTAATCCACCTCTGGCTGGTGTACCTAATTCTGGTTCGACACGGGCAGCATTCAGCAAAGCAATCCCTTCCACAGATTCCCGACACAACTTTTCATAAACAGCCGGATGCCAGCGTCGGTGTCGGGCGGCGTTTGCGTGTTGTAAGTAGTGCATTGTCAACACCAAAGCCGTAGAAGCATCTCCACTGGCTATTTTTTCAATCACCTTACAGGCTGTGGTATATCCTACAGCCAGCCCACCAAATTCTACTGGTATAGTCAGACTTAATAATTTTGCTTTGTGCAGGGTATCAAAGTTTTCAAAGGGAAAGGAACTATCGCGGTCGTGGGTGGCGGCGCGGGTGGCAAAATCCGCAGCCAGAGAATCTACAAGCTCAAATAGATTAGGTAAGAATTTTGTTGTTGCGGTGGCGGATGCTTCTAACACAGGTGGTTTTGACATTTGGCTTTTGACTCCTGGATTGGGAGGGGTAAGGGTGTAGGGTGCCAGGATTGAAGGGAGAAATAATTTCTGTTCATTCTTTCCCCTATACCCCTTCCTACGCCCTAGTTCTACTGGCATTTAGCGATATCTTCGTTAAAACTGCTGTCCCAAAGTTGTTTGACATCAACTTTTGCGGGAATTACACCCGCTTGGAAAAATGTGTCAGCAACCTTTTGTTGAGAAGCTATAGCTGCGTCAGAAACCGGGAGTAATTCTTGACGACGCTGTTTTAGACCTTGCTGGGCATCTTGATAAACAATACCTTCATCGACATTAATGGTAGTTGCATAGGTCTTAGACCATTGCTTGAGGTTAGATTCGCGCCAGTTTTGGGATTTTTGCAAACGACATAAGAAATCAGCGATCGCCACTTTTTTTTGGGAATCAGCGATCGCATTCGGCGAAGCAATAATCACAAAGTTACCGCTTAAAATATCTTTGGCAGATTCCAACACTCGCGCCCCTTCTTTTTCGGCTTGGGGGATAGAGTAACCGTAGGTAGCCCAAGCATCCAGTTCGCCTTTCCGAAAAGCCGAAAGTCCATCAGGTATCGATAAAGGAATTGCATTGATATCCTTCATCGTCAGCCCAACTTTTTCCAACATCTTAATCAGGAAGTAGTGGGCAGTCGTGGCTTTAACGTAACCGACTTTCTTACCCTTGAGATCAGTGATGGTTTTGGCTGTTGAATTTTTGGGTATAAGTACAACTTGACCAACTGTTGGCCCTTTAAGAGTAGCGATAATTTTGACAGATGCTTTCGATTCAATTGCAAAAATCGGCGGAATTTCACTCGCTGAGGCCAAATCAATTGCACCAGCATTGATGGCTTGTACCATCAAATTACCGCCAGTAAACTCAGTAAATTGAGTTTGGTATGGAAAATCATCTAGTCCAGCTAATTTTAAATTTAAATCCCAGCCACCTTTGTACTTAGCAACCCGTAATTGAGTTGTATTCGCCGCCGCCACTTCCGCTGGACTAGGATTAGCGGCGATCGTTGTTGGACTGGTAGACTTAACCTCTGAGCAAGCTGTTGTTGCTACTAACAAACACCCCGGAGGCAAGATAAAATTCTGCCGTAACCAATTAGTAAACACGTTAATTCTTAAGTATAAAAAGACAAAATCTCTAATAACCTCTCCGCGTACCTCCGCGCCAACCTCCGCATACCTTTGCGTTAAAAAAGGTATTCGCAACTACTCCAACAAATCTGGTTCTTCCCGCACAATCCGGTCATAGATAGGCTGAAAACTAAACCAACCGCCCGAATGTGTTCCCACTTGACCATGAGTGAAAGCCGCCGTTTCATGATCAATTGGCAGTGGTTTACCAGCCGCTTCTGCCAACAGTTGAGCTTGAGCCGATCGCTCGAAGGAAATGTACCAAAAAGCAGCCTCGTCGACTGTTTGTCCCACAGTCAAAAAGCCATGATTTCTGAGGATGACAGCTTTTTTATCTCCCAAGGTTTCAGCAATTCTCCTACCTTCAGAAGTATCTAAAACTACGCCTTTGTAGTCATTAAATAAAACATGGTCTTGATAAAAAGCACAAGCATCTTGAGTTAAAGGGTCAAGCAGACGACCCAAACTCGACCAAGATTTCCCATGCAGCGAATGAGCATGAGCCGCTGCAACTATATCGGGTCGCGCTTCATGTACCTGGGAATGAATCGCAAAGGCGGCGCGATTCACAGGCGCATCACCTTTGACAACTTCCCCTTCTCTATCAACTAAAAGCAAGTCAGAAACACGGATGTGACCAAAATACTTACCCAAAGGATTCACCCAAAAATGGTCGGTAAATTCAGGGTCGCGGGCGGTAATATGGCCAGCTATTCCTTCACTAAAGCCAAAACGACCAAATAGCCGAAATGCCGCGGCTAGGCGTTGTTTGCGATAAAGGCGTTCTTCTTCCACCCGTTCAAATACTGGCGGTTGGGGTCTAGTGAAATTTGGCATGATTTTCTCTTTCTTATTTCACAGGTACATTAGAATATCCAGAACGAAAAGACCGCACGCTATTTTGTTCGGGATGATAATGATTTCGCCAAATGCTACCAGTATCATTCCCCATAACATGAATTGAAATGGATGGAGCAAAGACAGTAGTCGCTTTGACAGAGTGAATATCGTTGTCTGGAGGTAATAAATGATAAATATCCCCAGTTTTTACTTGATAGGTTCCCACTGCTTTCAACTGGGCTTGTTCCTCTAATTCGCCGCTATCGAGACGACGATATACTGTTTCTTCCTGTTTACCTTGATATAAACCGACAAGTCCCCAAGATAAATGATCGTGGACAGGCGTGATTGCATTAGGAGGAATCACCAAACTGAAGATAGTTAGCGATCGCTCCTGGGAACGATACAGCAACCATTGTCCAATTCCTCCGCCTAAACCACTGTCAGGATTTGGTTGGTCAAAAGGTTTGGGTAGCCAATTCTTTTTTTTCAGCAGTGCTGCAAAGTGCGGCTCTAAAGCATTGAGGGTTTCGGCGCGGTTATGAGTTGTGCGTGAGCTAATTTCTTGCGCGATCGCTACGAACTCACGCAAATCAGGACTATCTACAAACCATTGGTCTGCTTGTAAAGGTTCAAGAAGTGTTGTGTGGGGCATAGTTGGGGATTTCTCAAGCTACGATTGCTGTTTGTCGTTCTTGTCGTTGGACTTCTTGACGTACCAAAGGAATCACATCTCGACCGTAGGCGATCGCATCTTCCACTGGGTCAAAACCACGAATTAATATTGTTGTGACTCCCGCTTGGTAGTAATCAAATAATGACTCTGCTACCTGTTCTGGAGTCCCTACTAAGGCTGTAGTGTTACCACGCGCACCAGTAGCAGCTGCGATCGGTGTCCATAAACGCTTATCGTGAATTTCCCTTTCCTTAGCAAAATCCAGCAAGCGCAATGAACCAACAGCTTCAGGTCGTGCAGCATCAGGAGATAATTGAATACCTGCGTTCCTACGGGTTTCATTGATCCGCGAAAGAATATAATGGGCTTTATCCCAGGCTTTTGCTTCGGTTTCGCCCAAAATCGGACGCAAGGAAATACTAAACCGTAAATCTTTTCCTGGCGGTGATGCGGCTTTTACCTCGGCGATGCGTTGTTTAATCGCCGCGATGGGTTCTCCCCAGAAAGCATAGACATTACTGTGTTTTGCCCCTACACCCACAGCCGCACCAGAAGCACCGCCAAAATATATGGGAATATGTGGTTGCTGTATGGGTTTAACGTCGGAAAATGCCCCTTTGAATTGGTAAAATTCCCCTGCATAATCAAAAGGTTCTGTACTCGTCCAAACTCGTCGCACAACATCAAGATATTCATCAGTTCGACGATAGCGAGTATCATGATCAAGCCAGTCACCATCACGCTGTTGTTCAGCATCGCTCCCGCCAGTAATGATATGTACAGCAACACGACCATTGCTAAAGTGATCTAATGTAGCTAATTTGCGTGCGGCTAAAGTAGGAGACACAAAACCCGGTCTATGAGCAAGTAAAAACTTGAGCCTTTCGGTTGCAGCAGCCACATAACTAACAACATTAAAACCATCCGGGCCTGTAGAGCTATAACCAACCAGCACTCGGTCAAAGCCACCATCTTCATGGACTTTGGCAAAGTTACGAACATAACCTAAGTCTATGCTTCCCCCCGTAATTGATACGGTAGGGCTATGTAATTCCGACGCATCTCGCGTACCAATCATGCTAATAAATTCAACAGACATATTAAACCTCGTTTGTCATTAGTCATTGGTCAATAGTCAATAGTCAATAGTTTTTTACTCCCCTGCTCCTCTGCCCCCCTGCTCTTTTTCCTACCTAGAAGCAGTAGTTCCCAACGGACACACTGCTGTAGCAACATCTACCCGTTGTGGAATAATTTTTTGTTCTAGTAACCAGTCAGCAGTTTTCTGAAGTTTGGCGACATCTTCACTATTCGGAAATACGTAAGATTCAGGGCCACGATTTTTAGTAACTTGCTTGGCTACAACATCAGAAAGTTTTAACTCTTTCACCAAAAAATCTGATGCTGCATTACTATTTTGATTTAGCCATTCACCATCCTCACTCAAAGCAGTCAGAGCAGCTTTCACCGCTACAGGATTTTCTTTTGCTGCATCACCACGCACAACCATAATGCTGTAGGTAGGTGCAGGGTGTGTAGTAGTAATTCTTCTGGCTTTATGCTCTAATTCGGCAATAGAAATATACGGTTCCCAAACTGCCCAAGCATCAACAGAACCTTGATATAAAGCTGGTGCAGCGTCGTTTGGTGATAGGTAAACTCGCTGGACTTTTTCTTTAGGAATATTTTCTTTTTCCAAAACTTTTAATAATAGATATTCGCCTGCACCACCTTGGTTAACTGCAACTTTTTTACCTATTAAATCAGCCGGTTTACGAATAGCAGAATTACCCCGCACTAAGATGGCGTTACTTAAAGAATCGGGACTCGGACGCTGGACAGAACCAATACAAAGAGGTTGTCCCGCAGCGATTCCAGAAAGGGTAGGAATATCACCACAGCCGCCAATATCAGCCCGATTACCATTGAGAGAACTTAAAAGCGTCGCACATCGATCAAATGGCCCACTCCATTCAACTTTAATATTTTGTGTTGTTAATTGACGCTCTAGCTCACCTCTTTGACGCGCTAGGGGAATAATCCCGCCTTTTTGATATCCCAAGCGAATAACATTATTTTTCTCTGTAATTTTGGTAGACACCGTGTTTGAGGCGGTATCTGATTTAGCTGAGATATTGGTGGCTGTTTGTTGACTGCAACTAGAAGCGAGCAGTCCTACAAAAGAAGCTGCAATCGCCAATATCTTACCAGTAGGATATGTGTGTTTGTGCGTAAAGCGGTGTTCTTTTAAAGAATTGACCACAATTGACTCCTTGCTCACAATTTTTAGGAGTTTAGGCAGGTATATCTGTAATCATCAACGCTTAACTACTTTAAATCGACCGATTTACCGTAGTTAACAAGAATTACAATACCACTTTTTTGCTAAACTGCCCAAATTAAGTAAATATTTCTTTATCTCTCAATCTAATAAAACTTGTTACACAACTGCTGTATGGATTTCAACTCCTGATTGTAGTTCACGTACCAAAATCAAGCGAGTAGGGTCGGCTAAATTAACTTTGCCATCATAATCATTTTGAATTTATTTTAGTTTTTATTAGGTAAATAAGATGCTTTCGCCCTGATGCTTTAGGGACTTTCAACAAGTACAATCGTCAGAGTAGACTACTCGTACAGAAAAGATAAAGGGTTGCTCATACTTTCCGCAAAACCCAAAATAGAGCGATCGCGATGTTCGTAAATTAGTTTTCCTTGCACATCAAATAGAAAAGTTCCGCCGCGTTGTGTCAAATAAGATGAATCTGGTACATAAATATTCCAGTTACTCAAAACTTCGGTCATGTTTCGCAAGCGTAGGGTTGCTAGTTCAAATGGACGCTGAAAACCTTTTCCTCCAGCCGCTTTGAAAAAAGAACCTTTGATTGGTGGTAAAGGTGTACCCTTGACAACTTCCTCATCAGCAATTAACTGCGGAGCTTTTTTATCACCTGTATAACCTCGAAAAACTTCCTTCAGCGTTCCAGGGCTACCAATCCCCGCGCACATTAGCAATAAGTTCAGCCAAGCTTTTTGTGAACTTGATAGCAAAGGAAACTGTATAGACAACCCGCGATAAAGCCCTAAAAGCCGATGAATTTCAGTATTTGCATCTACAAACAAACATTCTTGAGGAAAGCCTGTATATTTGCAAAATTTTATCCCTGAATTGCGATCGCCAATTCCAATAGCACGAATTGTAATTCCTCTAGCTTCGATCTGTTCTTTTTCTCTTTGCAGCCACCAAGCGTATTCTAAATTATCAAAATCTCCTAACTGTGACCAAATAAGTATGAGTAACTTTGAAGTATGGGTGCAACCATCTAAAATGGGCTTAATCTCTCCATCGCTAACTCGCAGGCGTTGAGTTTGGCTCAAAATCGAATAAATATCTGGGGAATTGGAGCTTGTTTGAGTATTCATACAGGTGAGAGCAATTAAATTATCCTAAGCGTCTTGAGGCTCTATCTTCTTAAACTTGCTAAATTCTGCGCTGAAACTAGCTAAACTTAATCAATGTCCAGTTTTTTAGCTGTAGATATGATTTATAAAAGTTTATCACCTAGGATATTTTTGACAATAAAATTTATATCTATTTGTTTGATTACTGGCGCACTTGGCTTAGAATTAGCAAATCTTTATATACCTTTAAACAAGATATTCACACTGCCTAGTTTAAATATTATCTTGACATTAGAAAGATTTGCGCTCATTACCCATTTCTTAGAAGCAGTAATCGCCGTTTTTTACGCACATTCAAAGAATAAAATACCATTAAATTATGGTGTTTATACTTTTTTTGTTGGGACGATTGGCTTATTAGAACTATTTAATAACGAAGATATCTAATTTTTTCGCTGAATTAAGCAGTTCACTAATTGCTACATATATCTTGTACCAAGCGACTGAAGTCGCGGCTACACGGACAAAACCTCTTCAGGTTCCGAGGTGACGCTCCTTCGTCACTAAGGCTGCACTAATACCATTTCACGAAAAAATGATACAAATTTATGGGTTTTTCATTCTTTCCCTCTGCCGCCAGCGGTCTATTTGTATCAAACTTAAAGTGAAACGGTATAACGACGGGAAGCGCCAAGACTGCGACTCCATAACCTTGATTGTATATGAGTCCGAGTAGTACTTAGTTTAGACTGCCTTGTTTACGGTTTCCAGCCCGCCAATAAATTTGGGTAATTTGCTGGTGTGGGGAACATCTTCTGTAAGCTGGCTTGGCGCACTGAGGCTGATTCTTTGCTAAAATTCCACAGACTTTCGTAGAAAAAGAAGGAGACACCAGCAAAGTTGCGATCGCGGACTTTCTGCACCTGATTTTGAATTTGGGCAAATGGAATTGATTTGTTCTTTAACCCAGTTATAATTCCAATACTCACGGGAATATGACTGCGGGCTGTTTTCACTTCGGGATATTCTAATTCTTTGATAAACACATTCAAGTCATCTCGATATATCTGCAACACCAATTCTTCTACAAGTCCCAGACGTTCCCATTTTTGCCAGTCAGCTAAAAAGTATTCGTAAGAAAAACGCTGGGGATTAGGCGCAACAGAAACTAAACAGTTCTTTTTTGTAGTTTTAATAGCTGTGAACACCCGCTTCATAAAGTCGGTGATTTTATTCGCCCGCCAACGCACCCATTCAGGATCTTCGGGATTTTTCGATGGTGCTTTTCCTCGGTGTTCTTTTTTGTAAAGCGCAACTGTATACGCATCGTAGCCTAACTCTGAAGGCAAACCGAAATGATCATCAAATTGAATCCCATCAATGTCGTAGTTGCGGACAATTTCCACAATTAAATCTTGGATAAATTTCTGGACATCTGGGTGGAAGGGATTTAACCAAACTCTATCATGTATACCTTCTTTGACAATTTTTGTACCATTGCTGCGGCTTGTCAGCCATTGGGGGCGATTTTTAGCTAATAAAGAATCGGCGGGAGCCATAAACCCAAATTCAAACCAGGGAATTACCGTTAAGCCTTGTTTATGTCCCTCATCAACAATTTCTTTGAGCATATCGCGTCCTTGTAACCCTGGTGTCGGATCAAGCGATCGCCCAATTACTTTAGCAGCTACTTTGCTGGGATATAATGTGTAGCCCCAATTCCATACCGCCGGATAAACTGTATTAAAGTTTAATTCATCCAGCCGCTGCAAAGCATTCTTCAGACGGTTACGTTCAAACAACACCTCACTATCAATATTTGTTAACCATACGCCCCTTAATTCTGAACGCGTCGGCAGATTTTGCGCCGCAATCGGGAACGAAAGCAAGACTGTAGCGATCATGCTGAGAATAACTATAACGGCGAAAAAAGCTTGTTTCCGGCTGTGATACAGATTCCAGGCAAATAACTCAACACACCACTTAACAAATTTTTTCATATTTGGTTACAGACAAAAGAAAACATGGAAAAATGACTGCTATATCAGGGCAGAAGTTGCTTAGACATCTGCTACGCAAAATTTAATTGCCAAAGACTTAACATATAACAGTTTTCCCTTACACTCATATACCCTTATACCCATCCTTCACAAGGGTTTCAGATTTTTTTAGTGCCATTAGTCTTTGTATTTGCCTATTTCTGTTACTTCAATAGCATTGTAGTTATAGTTACACAAAGTTAGATAAATTCTATGTATACAAATCTTGACTTATTTACCTAATATTGGACATTTAGGATTATGCTATTTATTACAAGAAAAAAACTTATCCCAATTGTCATTGCAACAACTGTAATATAAGTAACAAATAAACAAGTAACTTCACTATATAAATAAGCCCTCTTAAAGAGCAAGTGCAAGGTATGTAATGAATATTCCTAATAACTCACCAGAAGATTTAGGCAATAATCTCGCAGCGGCCGAGAGGTTAGCAAGGGCGATTAAGGTTGCAGGGGGAGAATTTTCTTTGATATTAGCCTGTTGCGACTCTATTGCTAAACAACAGCAGATACTAAAACTTTTACAAGAATTGTCATCTGTAGCAATTCAAGAAATGAGATTAATGCCTACAGATGAAACACTTTATACAACCATCACAAATACTATCGGTATTTCGCAACCTCAAGCTTTGATGGTGCATGGTTTAGAATCTGTTGTAGCAATACCGCAAATGCTGATCAGTACAAATCTCATGCGAGATGAGTTTCGCAAAAATTTGCATTTTCCTATAGTACTGTGGGTTAATAATGAAGTTCTGAGCCAGCTAGTTTGGTTAGCGCCAGATTTAAAAAACTGGGCAGCAACTACTATTAGGTTTGATATTTCTAATAGTCAATTAATTGAAAATCAAGCAGTGAGTGCTTAACTAAGCCTAATCTATTAAATATTTATTTTTAAACATATTTTTAATATTGTTAATTTTTAGTAAAAAGAAAGGAACAAACCATCTGTATACTAGCGTCTCTCTTCATATCTGCTTCACAAGACAGATTTTTGAAGAATCCCAAATACATTAGAATTTTGGGACTATATATTTTTTGTCATTAATTACTAGATATAAGTTTTTAATGCCTTAAATATTGACTAATAGAGGCATTTTATTGATGAAACCTATGCTAAAAAATCCACAAACAACCAATCAAGCCCGAATTTTTACTGCCTTAGTTTTGACTAGTATTTTGTCTGTTGCTAGTGGGTTAACCCTGATCAAAAGTGCCATAGCTAACCCAATAAACCTTCTACCTGCAACTACCAATGAAGTTTACGCAGATAAAAGTAAACCAAATCGCTTACCACCGTCAGTCACTAATGCGGTGCTAAGAGATTTAGCCAGCAGAATTGGAACATCTAGGGGAGAATTGCAAATTGTTAATTATAGTCAAAAGACTTGGCGCAATGGTTGTTTAGAACTACCGCAACCAAATGAATTTTGTACCCAAGCATTAGTTCCTGGTTGGCTAGTCGTAGTATCTAATGGTAGACAAAAGTGGACTTATCATACTAATAATAATGGGCGTTCTTTACGTTTAGCTTCGTCAAATAATTCATCACAAAACGAATTACCGAGAAAAGTTCGAGAAGCAGTTTTACAACAAGCGCAAGAAGTTTCAGGATTATCAGCGCGATCGCTATCTATTGTAAATTTTCAAGCAAAAGATTGGTCAGATGGTTGCGATCGCTCCACTCCTCCCAATCCTTGTGATCCCATTCTTGTCTCTGGTTGGCAAGTAACCGTAGGTGCAGCAAATCAACGCTGGGTGTTCTTATCAGATAGCGATGGTGGGCGCATCAAGCTGGCTAAAGATCAGAATTCAACAAATATACACAAACCTCTACCCATCCCGCAGAGTGAATTACCACCACCTTT